>JBARSG010000292.1:0-4991 GCA_049644625.1 Desulfobacterales bacterium
TTCCATAACTGCAAGATGGATGGCGCTCATAGAGCTTGCACAGGCCGCGTCAATAACACAGTTCGTTCCTCCAAGATCCAGACGATTGCAGATCCTTCCTGACACAACGTTTCCCAAAAGCCCCGGACACGAGTTTTCCTGCCAGGATACATATGAATCGGATATTTTTTGGATGACTTCTTCAGTTTTTACCGGGTTAATTCCTGAATCCTGGAGGGCTCTACGCCATATGGGATGGCCAAGTCTGGCGCCGAGGGGGATAACAAGCTCCTGTGTTCCGGTTACACCGAGGATTACGCTGGTTCTGTCACGGTTAAAATTAACCTCCGAACCGTAACCGGAATTTTCCAGAGCTTTTTGCGCAACAATCAGGCCCAGGAGTTGAGAGGTATCCGTGGCTTCAAGAGAAGAGGGGGGAATTCCGAATTCAGTGGGATCAAAAGAAACCGGAGAAATAAACCCTCCCCGTTTACAGTAAACGTGATCGGGTTTTTTAGGGTCCGTGTCGTAATAATCTTCGGATAACCAGTGTGTTTCCGGCACCTCGGTTATGGCATCTTCACCCTGAAACAAAAGTCGCCAGTATTCTTTTAAACCGGGGGATTTCGGGAAAAGACATCCCATTCCGATGATAGCCACAGGCAAATTCTGGGGTGTTTTTTTATCTATGGGCTTCAATGATTATCTATTGATTTTCAGCAGTTTCTGACTTTTTATTAGATCTTGAAAAACTTGATTTTCTACAAGTTTGTCCATCATAATGCAAGTAAAAATTATTTGCAAGTAGATTGATGCTAAGTTTATTGTTGACATATTGATATAACAATTTCATAATCAACAACCATATCATCTTTGAATCATTTATTTTCACATTGAAAACCTGGTCCTTTGGGCCTCCGGCTCGTAAAGCCTACGCCTCGGAGAGCCAGGTCAGAGATAGATGGCTCTGCCTTGGAGTTTTGTGTCTAAAATCACAAATTCCAAGCACCAAATTACAAATTAACCCGCCTTAGGCGGGTAAATCACAAATTCCAATATTCAATGACCAAAACCTTCCATGACGAGACATTGTTTGGATTTTCGAATTTCGGTCATTGGAAATTGTTTGATATTTGTAATTTGATATTTGTAATTTCAATAATTCAATGAACTTCCAACAAAGCCTGGTCCTCTGGGCCAGGATTCTTTACTAAAACTTATTAACTATAATATAACGTTACAAGATTTTAATATTTTTATGTTGATATATTAATACAACAACTTATTAAGGTGCTATTATGATAAAATTCTTTACAAACCGGGAAGTCTCAAAAAGGCTGGATATAAATCTTTCCAAATGGAAACGGTGGTCGCGGGAATTTCTTCCGCCTGACCCTCTGGGCGGAATGCAATCCGGCTTTGCAAGACAATACAGTCCCGATGGTGCGTTTACGGTTTATTTTGGAGGACATCTGGTGGCTGACCTGAAGTTTACGATTCCGGAAGCAAAGCAAATCGCAAAAGATTTGCATTCATGGTTTGCAGAAAAAGGGTTTTATTTTGATGCCAGGAGCAACGCGACGGTAAACACAGGTGTGGGGAAACTGGTCAAAAAATATATCATATTTATTGAGCGTGAAAAAGATCCGGATAACACTATCAGCTTTATTTATACGATTAGAGGAATAATTTCCAATGAACCCGTTAATTATAAAGGCTTTGAAATTATGAAAGAACTTTATATGGAAACAACAATCGGTTTACAAGCGAAAAGGATGTCAGCAATTGATATGAATATCGTTAACGTATTGAATATCACCGATGTTCTCAATAGTTTTGTCGTTCGTTTGAACTTAAATCGCTCTCGTTATTCGGCACTTTCGTCAAGCAATTCCAATATGTCCTGAAGGGGCATCGGAGAAAAATTTCCTATACCGGTCGGTAATACAACGCCCTGATTTCTAAGCCAGTTTACCCGTGTTGCCACTGAAGCGCCGCACAGGAGGTTCATGGCAACGCAAACGGTGGTACGGTTTTCAGGTTTTTCAAGAAATGACCCTTTAACCCATTGATTAAAAGCCCCGATAGCCGGGCCGCACCATATCTGGTAATCGATTTTTCTTAAAGGGTCGCCTGAATTGGCCCAGTTTGAGGATTGGCCGAGATAGGATCGAAAAACCAGGGACATCTTGTGTCTGGGATCTTTTCGGGCCCGTTCGATCTGTTTTGGGTCATGGATTGCAAAATAATTCTTTGTCTGTTCCCATTCATCCTGGAAACTTTGCCTGAAAAAGTCACGTTCCAACACAGCCTTTTGTTTTTCCGGAATATCTTCAAAACGGTCATAGTTACAATACAGATCGTAAAGTTTTGCGGCGCGAAGCGGAAACATGGTGCCGCGTTTTAATACCTGGACTTTAACCCCCATTTCGAACATATCGGCAGCAGGGGCCATGGTCACATCCGCCTGTCCGGCTTCAGCCAGCATTTGACGGACCGCTTTGGACGTGCCCGCTTCCACGCAGGACTGATTGATGGAACCGGTAAGGATATAGGCGGCGCCCATGGCAAATGCAGCGGCGGCTGAATCCGGCGTGGCGATGCCTCCTCCAAGTCCTACGCAAGGGGGTTTATTGTACCTGTATTTCTCAGTCAATTCGTCACGCAGGGCAATCATGGTAGGCAATAGCGTAATTGCCGGCCGGTTATCCGTGTGTCCTCCGGAATCTGCTTCCGCAGTCAGATCCTCGGCCATGGGTATGGATTTTGCGAGGTCAGCTTCTTCTCTGGTTACCATTTTTCTTTCCACCAGTTGTGCCAGAAGCTTTTCCGGCGGCGGTGAAAAATATTTTCTGGCAACTTCGACCCTTGAAACTTTAGCGATAACCTTGTTGGGGCAAACAACGGTACCGTTTTTATCCCGATGGATTCCCTTTACCCGGTAGTGTACCAGCGGAAGTGTCAGATCCAGGTAGGCCGAGCTGCTGACAAGCGTTATCCCGCGCCTTAAATAGAGTTGAACCACAGCCGCTTCAAGTTCAGGGTCGTTGGGGCTGTTGATCAGATTAAACCCAAAGGGGATTCTCTTTAACGTTTTTTGCAACCGGTCGATTGCCGCTTCTATTTCATTAAGCGAAAGACCGGCAGCGCCGAAAAAACCAACCATTCCGGCACGCCCGGCATTTTCCACCATTTCAACGGAAGTAATTCCGTTTGCCATGGCGCCGGCAATATAGGCATAACGAAGATGATAGGTTTTCTTGAACCTCGGATCTCCTAAATTTTCAGGGGGCAGTGGGGGAGCATATGCATATAACGGAAAAACCTCGGGTTGTGGCGGAATCTTTTTGCCGATGGTTACGGCGCCTCCCCGGCCTATTGCAAGCTGACCGTCGAGGTTCAACAGATTTACCGGTCGAGTCACCCGGAGTATCGCTGACCTGACCGCATGATCTCCAGGCTCAGGCTCTGTGTCGCCTTGTGTCCACCAGCCGGATATCGTTTTGTTTGTAACAGATGATTGCATTACGGTGAGACTTATACAAAGTGCTCGTGTGTGTCAATAAGATAACAGAAATCCGGAAACGGCAGGTGTGTTTTTTTTAACGACTTTGAATCATTCCGGCCAGCGCCTCTAAGGCCATATGGTACCCCTTAACACCAAACCCTGCAATCTGGGCGGTTGCTACATCTGATATCATGGACGTTTGTCTAAACGATTTCCTTTTGTAAATATTGGAAATGTGTATTTCGATGATAGGAATATCGAGTAAAAGGAGTGCGTCTCGGATAGCAATACTTGTGTGGGTGTAGGCGGCAGGGTTTATAATAATTCCTTTTTGCAGAGATACGGCTTCCTGTATTTTATCAACAATGGCCCCTTCATGATTGGATTGAAAGGTTTCCACGGCAAGGCCCAGTTTTTCCCCCAATTTTTCAAGGTCGGAATTAATTTCATCCAGTGTTGTATTGCCGTATAGTTCAGGCTCTCTTTTCCCCAGCATATTCAGATTTGGGCCGTGGATGACCAGGACGGTACTTGTGTTTTTGCTCTGCTTCATTTTATTGCCTGCCATTATTTTATTCGCTAATTAACTCCCGAAATTTATCTATGGTTTTTTTATAGTCCGGACTTTTGAAGATTGCCGATCCGGCAACAAAAACATCAACCCCGGCATCTGAAATATTTTTAATGGTTTTTTCGTTTACCCCTCCGTCAATCTCGATAAGGGTTTCGAGCCCCCGGTCCCGGATCATTCCGCGAAGGGCCCTGACCCTGTCTAAACTGTTGGGTATAAACTTTTGACCGCCGAATCCCGGATTAACGCTCATAATCATTATAAAGTCAACATCTTCCATTATCCACTCTAGTGAGGATAAAGGGGTTGAGGGATTCAGCACCACACCGGCACGCCGGTCAAACTCCTTTATCATCTGAATCGTCCGGTTCAAGTGAACGCAGGCTTCTACCTGAACGGAAATCAGATCCGCTCCTGCGTCTGCAAAATCTTTAATGTAGCGGTCCGGATTTTCAATCATCAGGTGGACGTCAACAGGAAGTGATGTCACCCGCCTGACAGCCTCAACCACCAAAGGGCCTATGGTGATGTTCGGCACAAAATGGCCGTCCATAACGTCCACATGAATCCAGTCTGCTCCGGCCGCTTCAACCGATTTTATTTCATCTCCCAGTTTTGAAAAATCAGCAGACAGAATGGATGGTGCGATATATTTTATCGTCATATTTTTTTACTCGGATAAACTGAAAAAAATGCCACCAGGCACAAAGAGTAAATTTTTCTTTGTGCCTTGGTGTCTTAGTGGCAATGAAAAAAGTTTTGCCACAAAAATACAAGATTCAGAGTTAAGCTTCCAACGTGTTCAGTACTTTGTTTGCGGAATCGGTAACCACGGTTCCGGGACCGAACACGCCCTTGGCTCCGGCCTGATACAGAAAATCGTAATCCGCCGGCGGAATGACGCCTCCCACAACAACATTGATATCCTGGCCG
>JBARSG010000293.1:0-8849 GCA_049644625.1 Desulfobacterales bacterium
CAGCAGGTCAGATCACCGCCGGTAAACGCCACGATATTACGCACAGGGCCGAATCCCTGTGGGCCCAGTACAATCGATTCTGGCTCAAGCACACCGGGACACGAACTCGAACGTCTGCCGTAAAGTATACAACTCCCGCAGCATCGGCAGGTATTATGGGCATGCCAGGCGGTTGCATTGGACCTGGGTTCCACCAAAGTTACCGACTTTTCATAGACAATTGCCTGTTTTAGGATTTCCTGGGGCGTGTACCAGGTGCCCTTTTTTATCTTGCTGAAAGACCAGGAATGACATTTCCGGCAGGAAAAATTACATCCCGACTGATAAATGGAAAGATAATTCTCCGGGCGTGACAGATGAATGGCGGTAATCAGCCGATACGTTTGATTGTTTTCATATTTTAGTGTGGCTTTACAGGCCAGCTCACGTTTCCCTTGGACTTGAACCAGGCAGCTTCCCGGAGAACACCCCTGTTCTTTTAACCTGCAAATAGAAGATCCCACTTTATGGTCTCTCTTTGGTTATAATTATATAGTTTCTTAGTTGTAGATTTTCTGCTTTTTATGGCAAAACTTTTTCCATTCTGCCACTAGGCACCAAGGTTCACCCTGTTAAATAGTTCTAAATTTCGCTTAGTATAGATATTCGATGGTACTTTTTAACAAAAATCGATCCTGGTTCTTCAATATTTAACAGGGCAGGCGAAGAAAGAATAATTAATATATCCTTTGTGTCTGGTTAGTGTCTTTGTGGCAAATATTTTTGGTTCCGGTTTATCCGGGTTAGGTGCGTTTCGAAAAAAAGTTAATGCCGGATTTGGGTTACAAATTTTCTACATATTTATAAAGCATCGGGTGGGTACACACTTCATAGTATTTTTGATCTGTCTGCCGGATAACACGTAATTCATCAGGCACAACTTCCGGAATACGGGCCTCCCGTATGACCAAACGCTGATACTCTCCTGTTACTGTAGGAAATTTTCCTGTATGAATTTTAATTTTCTCCTTTTGCAGGTCCGGGATGTAACTTTCCATTAACTTTAAGTGGATCTCTTTTGACAGTTTCTCAAAACCATCTGCGTTCAATTCAATACCATTTACATTATAACGGAATAACATATCATCTGTTGCGGCAATAGAATCTTTTTCTGATGCGGATTTATAGACGTAGAGGTTAAACGGTCTTTTATTATTGAATGTCGGTTCATGAAATGGTTTTGTGCATTTCGACATCCGGTCAGCGGTATTAATGGCCGGTGAGATCATAATTCGACGGTCTTCATCAAAAAGAAAAGTCGGAGAACCGTCATTATAACAGATGCCGATTCCCAGTTCGAGTATCGGGAGGTTGTGTTGTATGCTATGCTCATTATATCGCTGCACGATATGAAGGATTTTGACCGCAAGTCCGCAGGCATGGGCAACGCAGTACTGTCCTTTGGGCGCATCTTTGTGCTCGATTATCGACAGGATAATGGCATCACCCTCAATAAACAGCTTTTTGGCATCGTATTTACGTAAGATTCCGGTTATGGGAACAAAAAAATTAAGGCTGAAAAATGATGCGGGGTTCAATCCTCTTTTCTTCATCTGGAAGGTAATATCCGTGGAGTTGCGCAGATCTGCCTTGATGATCACATGGTTAATAATCGGCTTTGCTTCGTGTACCTGTTCGTTGGGCAGTAAAAACTCATAAAGGAGACGATTTTCGCGAGACAGATCGACAATCTTTTTTTCCGTAACCAGGTTCATAGAATCCATGGTGTGTTTAAGCATCGTAAAATTTTGAAAATCTCTGTGATAACGGGCAAAACCGTTAAGAAATCGTATTAAATGCTTTTTTTTGTCCTGTGTGGTAATTTGTTTCAGATGCGTTATTTTTTTTTTCAGAGGCGCCATGGAAAACGATTTACCATAAAATCCTTTTGATCGATTAAACTGCCTTACAATTGCCCTTCTTTGTCTCGGCTTGGTCAGAAATTGTAAAACCTGGTGGGGTACCAGCGGAGGGCAGTAGTCAAGATAAACCGGCTGCATTTCATAAGCAGCTGTGATTCTTTTGATAAGGCCTGCCTTCTTAAATTTTCTGTAAATATAGTTTAAAAGTTTTTCTTGTTGTTTTGCCTGCTTCTTTAAGTTGCTCAGCTCCTTTTTAGTTCCATTTCGTGTTTTTAGGATTTTATAGCGCTCCTTTGATTGAAAACTGTTGAACAGAATATCAATGTTCTCAATGCGTTTTAACCAGACATCTATTTCCTGATAGCGGGTATTGGGATCATATTTTTCTGTTTTTTCAATTTTTTGGTTGAAAATTTTTGTACTTTGTTTTGATCGTTCCGAAGCAGACAAATTTTTTAAGAAAATTTTCAAGATAATATCTCTTAAAAGACCTCTTATTAAAAATAATAACCGGTTGTAATTATCCGGATCTTCAAAACGATGGCCCAGCAATATGTATTCATCTATCATAAAGAAATCATCAAAGGGATTTTCTACATGGAGTATGGGGTTGGAAAAGACATCATCCGGAAGATTTAACTCGAACTCGAAAATTGCTTCACGCATTTCCTTTAATTCTTTACGCTGAATATCAAGCAGATACCCGAAAAGTTCTTGCCCCACATTAAGCAAAATCCATTTCTTCTTCTGTTGGATATCAGACAGTTTTTCCTTAATCTCTATGTATTTACTAAGACTCAGGTTTCTTGATATTTCATATTTTTGAGCAACAGCGTTTAGTTCTCGAGCATAATTGTCAAGATAATCTATCAATGCTTTAAACTGATGTTGAATTTCTTCTGTTAACATCTTTACAATGGCAATCTGAGCCAGAAGGTCGATTTGGATTTCGGAGTCTGATTTTGCTTTATTAATTGCTTCTTGCAACACATCTTTGCAAAGACGTCTGAAGTCATCTCGTTCCGTGACCGGGCTTGATGCTCTATCTATGCCCAAAAGCTTTTCCACACCGGCATGTTTGCCAAGAAGCCGGCGTATAATTTTATTGGCTGATGTGCAAAGAGAGGGGCTCAGGTGAACATCATAGTGAATATTATCCACACCCGGAATCAGTTTGTCCAAGGAAAACTCTACCGAATAGGTTTCAAGGGGTAAGTTTTTCAGGACAGAGGACTTTGAGAAGAATGTAAACATTTTTTTGAAATATATATTCAGCGCCTGCACCGGATTATGCATAAAACCCCAATTGAGCGTAAACAAAACGGGAAAATATTTTATGTGTTTGATTTATTATGCATTTTTATGGATTTAGATGCATTTTCATAACTATGCTATAAATGAGATATAACTTAATTAAAAAATCCCATTTTGTTTACCCGTTGGGAAAGCCGATGGCACCCCGTCTTCTTCGTTATCAAGGGCTCGCAGTAGACGACTACGGCTTCGCCCTTGATGCCTCAAATCTGGGGCACCCTCGACTTTCGCTCATTTAGGGTAAAAATGTCTGGCAAATCATTTTTTTTAACGGTTAGATTTTTTAATATAATTTATTGAGATATTGTTAATATATATCATTAACTACTCAATATGTCCAATAAATTAGATCGTTGGGAAAGATGTTTATTGTTTATTCAGATTATAGATGATAAAAAAGTTTTTTAAAAAGGAGGTCCCCAATGACACTGAAAATTACCTGGTACGGGCATGCTTGTTTTTTAATTGAAACCCACACGGCCAAATTGCTGGTAGATCCCTTTCTTAGCGGCAATCCCTTGGCTCCTGTTCAAGCAGACGATGTCAAGACAGATTATATCCTTGTTTCACACGGTCACGGGGATCATCTGGGGGATACCATAGAAATTGCAAAGCGAACCGGGGCAACGGTAATCTCAAATTTTGAAATTCATAACTGGATCGTAAACCAGGGAATCAAAAACGTTCATCCCCAGCACATCGGCGGGGGGTTTGATTACCCCTGGGGCCGTGTAAAATTAACTATTGCCCATCATGGATCCGCCCTTCCGGATGGATCTTACGGCGGCAATCCGTGTGGTTTTTTGTTTTACATACAGGGGAAAAAAATATATCACGCATGCGACACCGGCCTTTTCTTTGATATGAAACTTATCGGTGAAGAAGGAATCGATCTGGCCATTTTGCCCATCGGTGACAACTTTACCATGGGACCTGACGACGCCCTGCGGGCCGTCAAGCTTATAGAACCCAAGCAGGTGGTTCCGGTTCACTACGATACCTTTGATATAATCAAACAGGATCCCTATGGCTGGGCCGCCAAAGTTGAAAAGGAGACCTCGGCAAAGGTCACGGTAATGAAACCCGGCGACGTTTTGAAACTTTAATCCTGATCAAAAGTCAAGATTCAATCCGTCGTTATCGGTTAACAACTTAAATAATTAAGGGGTGGGGGAGTTTTTTCAATTCAATAGCGTAATGAATAATTAACGAGCTCTGAACATAATGACGCAAAGCGATTACTATCAGATTTTAGGTGTGGATAAAAATGCCGTTTCAAAGGAGATTAAAGGTGCTTACCGGAAGCTGGCCTTTAAATATCATCCGGATCGAAACAAAGAGAATGGGGAAGCTGCTGAAAAAATGAAGATAGTTAATGAAGCCTATGCGGTTCTCTCGTCCCCGGAGAAAAGACGAGAATATGATGCATTGAGGCAGCAGTTCGGCTCTGATGCCTACAGCCGGTTTAGAAACAATTATTCCCAACAGGATATTTTCAGCGGTTCGGATATCAATCATGTTTTTGAGGAAATGGCCAAAGCATTTGGATTCAGGAGTTTTGACGATATTTTCACTGAGTTTTATGGTAAAGAATACCGGAGATTTGAATTTAAGAGACCCTGCATGTTTGCTGGAGGATTTGTCTTTACCGGTCCTCTGAGAAGAGGAAAATACGATCAATCCCAGTTCCCCCCCCTGACGGGCAAACTGGGGAAACTGTCCCGGTATGTTATAGAAAAAGTTAGCGGTGTTGAGTTGCCGGGAAACGGCGCCGACATTAATGATGTCATTCGTCTGAGTCTCTTACAGGCTCAAGAAGGAGGTCCTTACGCGTATTTTCTTAAAAAAAAGTCCAAAAAGCTGGTCGTCAAAATACCGCCGGGAGTCAGGGACGGTCAGAGAATCCGGCTGGCGGGAATGGGTGAAGATGGAAAAGGCGGGGGAACGCCCGGAGACCTTTATCTGAAAGTTCAAATCAAAAAATCTCTCATTCAAAAAATAAAGAAGGCCATTTCTGATCTTAGTAAATAGTATTGGTTTTAAATATTTCAAAAAAGGCTGTGAATAAATGTGCTTACATCAAAAACTGGCATGCGTATGCAAAAGGAATAATGCCTATATTTTTCACAGGGATAATGTTCTTCCGGAACGGGTGGTTATCAATCTATATTGTCCCGAATGCCGGGACCGGGCCAACAGGGACCAATCAACAATGATTGAAGATGTGGGATGGCTCATTGAGTACGATATGGAGGTTGCCCGGTTTTACCTGGAACTTAAAGGGGTGGACTATCCCGTAACTCCGGAATTCATTTTTGATGAGGGGTACTGTACCTGGTACGGCATGAGCCCAAACGATCTGGAAGAAAATGCACGGGTCCATCAGGAGTTATTGCCGTTGCAAAAAAAAGATAAGCTGTTGTATTTCAATGAGTTAAAAAGGATGCGTCTGGCTCAGTTTACAGAGCTTAAGAAAGCGGGGTGGCGCAAGGCGCAAAACATTTGAACCTCCGGACAATTTCTCCATTAACCGGCTCCTTTAAGGCCGATCTCCTCGGCCACTTCCCGCATGCCCATGATCGTATCCGTAATAAGGTCTGTGAGTTCCATGCCCAGCATTTTAGCGCCTCTGTCAATAATGGAACGGTCGACGCCGGCCGCAAATCTTTTATCTTTCCATTTTTTTTTGACGGATTTGGCTTTTAAATCCATCACGCTTTTGGAAGGGCGAACCAGAGCCGTTGTCACCACCAGCCCGGTAAGTTCGTCGATGGCATAAAGAACCTTTTCAAGTTCTGTTTTCGGCTCCACATCCGTACAAATTCCCCAGCCGTGACTCACTACCGCCCGTATGTATTCCTGAGGCCACGAATTTTCCTTTAAAATCTCCTCGGTCTTTTGGCAGTGTTGTTCCGGGAACTGTTCATAATCAAGGTCATGGATCAGACCGATAATCCCCCATTTTTCTTCGTCCTCTCCTCGTTTGCGAGCAAAATAGCGCATCACCCCTTCAACGGCCAGAGCATGTTTTATAAGGCTTTCATTTTTATTGTATTCTGTTAAGAGATTATAGGCCTGTTCACGGGTAGGTATTGTTGAACTCATTTTATTCTTTCCTTTTTGGGACGTTTGGACGGGGTTTTCAAATCCATCACTGGACTCCATATCTTTACCAATTCCAAAATACATTTTCAATGAAGATTATCCTGTCAACTCAAACACCTTTGGCCAAAGGCTCCGGAGGGCCCGGATGAATGCCAGGTTGCAAATCAAGGCGTTTGCTATTCTGATTGGAGTACTCGACGATCCGGTTATCTGGTAGAAATTGTTCTTTTACTTTACAACCCTCAATTTATGGGTCTGTCTTAGTTTCTTCCACAACGCCTCCATGATAACAAATATGGCATCGTCTTCATTATACACATGTTCTTTGGAAATGGATCGACAAGATGCCAGCAACTCTTTATTTCCGGACAACAGATCCAAGGCGTTCTTAAAATATGCATGTTCATTGGAAGGTAAGTCCATCAGATCATTTAACTTCATGTTTGCTATTTTTACCTTGTCTTCTAAATCAAAATTGTAGATTAATCGTTCAACGGCTTCATCAATTGTTTTTGGAGGGATAGGAAGTTTTTTAAGATAATCCTTTTTATCATAATCCGTAAGATGTTCACCCGGCTTAGCCCCTATCAGACCCAGCAATATCGTACCTTCAACAATATTCATGGTGTCTTTGTATATCTTAGGATCCTCACTGGTTCTTGAACCGGTCACATTCAACACCTCAATATTATTTTTTATTATCCAGGTGTTTATTTTAGAAGGTGCTATAGACAAAGGCGTTTCATTTAAATCAATGTGCAAGCATGGCCGGTTGTGCTTTTCCGCCATTTCCTGACCATAATCAGAACCGCCGGTTAAATTTCCATGTGAAATTATTACTGTTCCATCAGAATCGATAATATTTTGCTCAATTCGTTCTTTAAAACCGGCAACGGGCATTTCTTTCAACTGATATTTTTCCGGCAATATTCCCCTCTGAGTTTTACGACCTTTTTGAATCCATCCACCATGTGGGATTCCCAGTTTTATTGCCACATCTAATGCAGCCTGGTCTGCGCCAATCCGGCCACCCGAAATAATCTTTTTAATCATTATGGTTACCCTTATATTCTATTATACCATGACAGCAGCATCGGGTTTGCAGCCGATTCCGCTGCCCTCTCTGTTGCGATATCCTTTGCTTTTACAGGATCAAGATGTTCGTCATCAGCTTGTATTTTGACGTGATTGCTCCAAAAATGTTTTAAATCGTCCGGTGTCATATTATAATGCTAAGGAATTTGGGATCAAGTCTGTTCTTGACTTTTTATTATATTACACGGTTCGTCAATATGCTTTTTAGTCTTTCTGTCAGTATCTATCAGAACCATATGGGTCGGGAACAGGCCCTAATTTTAAATGATTATCGGAGGAATAGGCTACGCATTCCACGGGGCAGGCGCAGGAATTGGACAAAAGGGGGCGTTTTGTAAAGGTCTCATGATGTGATGCATGGCTCCGAGCGCATCTATGCTAACTTTCCTTGGCCGGCTATTCTTTTGGCACAAACCCTTTTAAAGGTCAGTATTTCACCATCCCGTAAAGCCCGTGTCCTGCTTAGCCGGAAGATCGCAAAGCCAATAAAAAGACTTGAGCTTTTTTGTTTAAAATGTCATTCTTTTTCGCTGATATTTTTACTCTCCAGAGTGCAGGCCCAGTCCAAAGAGGCGGAAGCTGAGGTTTAATATGAAGTTCGGAGTTAATGCGTTGATACTGATCCTGATGATATGCCTCGGTATCTTGTCACCGGTTCATGCAGAAGTTGAATACAATGTTCTGAAAACATACAAGCTCGAAGATCAGCCGGTTGATATGGTTTTTTCGGCCAAGCGAAACGAAATTTATGTCCTCAACCAAAAAGGGGAATTGCTGATTTACGACACCAACGGTCATTTAACCGAAAAAATCAACGTAGGCAAAGTTTATGACAGATTAAAGCTGGTCGAAGGTTCCGATATTCTTTTCTTGAGCAGTCGTAAGGACAAAACCATTCAGATCATCCAACTGGACTTTGTTCAGAAGATCGATATGTTAGGTTCCCCCTTCAAGGGATCCGAGAATGCACCGGTCATTATTGCCGTTTTCAGTGAATTCCAGTGACCGTACTGTTCGAGACTAACGTCTCTTCTCGATCAGGTGATCGAAAAATACCCTAAACAAGTAAAGATTGTTTATAAAAACTTTCCGATCCGATCCCACAAGTATTCCGAACCGGCAGCCAAAGCCGCCCTGGCAGCCCAAAAACAGGGCAAATTCTGGCCCTTTCACGACCTGTTATACGCACACTACAAGGACCTCAGCGATAAAAAGATGCGTGAAATTGCCAACCAGTTAAAACTTGACATGGCTCGGTTTGAAAAAGACAGAAAAGACCCGGCGATTGTCGGAAAAGTGCGTGCCGACCTGAGGGATGGAAACAAAGCCGGGGTCAGGGGTGTGCCGACGGTTTTCATCAACGGCCGACCCCTTCGAAAGCGGAGCCTGGAAGGTTTTTCGGAAATAATTGAGAAGGAGTTGCAGAAACTCATG
>JBARSG010000294.1:0-3846 GCA_049644625.1 Desulfobacterales bacterium
CCCTCAAGGTGTGGATTCTTCATTAAAATATGTTGAATCTGAATTTACGATAGGTCAGTAGCCCTGCATTTATCTTTCATTTATTTTGTAAAACGTTTTTTCCTGTTATCCTAAAGCGCCTGCGTTAAGAGAATGAAAAGCAAAAAAAGAACAAAATTTATGGTTATATTATTTTTAATCTTATGGATAGGTCCTATCTCCATAGGCGCCATAAATTTATTAATAGAATCTGGCAATTATGATAAAGGCTTAAGCTGTCTGATACCGAGTACTGAAACCTATAAACTAACCAGTCCAATGATAGGAATCGGCATTATTTCATTTTTCCCCTTCGTATTCTTTGCGTCGTTGTACTCTGAACAAAAAAAACACAGGAAATTCCTTTTTAAACGCCAGGCGCCCGAAAAAGATGACCGAAAAGAAGAGGCGTTGCGTAAAAAATATCAAACGGAATGGGAAAAACAAAAAAAAGAAAGAAGAAAAATATTCGAACAAAATAAAATGATGCTGGAATCCGGCCCGAATAAAAAACTTGTTGAAAGATTTGTAGCTACGAACCGATCGATTTGGTGTGATATAGACAAATTAAAACAACTGCTCCGAAGCAAAGGCCTGGACTTTAAATATACAGAGCTGGACTTGATCATAGATGAAGAAAGGAAAAGGCAGGAATATGAAAAATTCAAAAGAACATTCATAGATGATGATCTGAATGACTTGCGGGATTATATCGTTAATTTTTTAGATTCCTATGGCGAGCACTATGGTGAACAGATCGACTTTTTTATTCGGTTGTTAAAAGAGCAAAAAATTGATTTCGATAAAGATAAAATTGAAAACCACATACAAAATATTATAAAAGAAATAGATCTCGAGAAATATGAGAAGCAATTATTCCATTAAGCTGATAAACATTTTCTGCAGCAGATGAAGAGAATTTAATAGAGGAATCCAAATAATGTTGAAAAAAATGAGTTCTTATATTCTATTGGCTCTTTTAGGAGCCGCTGGATACTTTTTATTAAACTATCATATTATTTTTTCGGGCACTACTGTTAAATTGTTAAATAAATCAAAGCTTACCTCGGATTATACGTTTATTAACACCTCTAACAAAAGCGTTGAGTCCCTGATGAGAATCGATACACTCAGAGAAGCGGGTATCGGAAAAGTTCTCGTAGAAATGGGCAGACTGAGCAAAGAAGAAAGAGAGTCACTGGAACATAAGTTCGATTCCGATCCGGTATACTATTAAACCTTATGATCTAACCCTGCCCTGCAATTCCTTTTGTCATCCCAGTCCTTCAACAAAGAATTCACTGTATTTTCGGATAGCTGCTTTTATCGCCGACAGAGAAAAGAATTTTAACGTAATGGCCGTGGGTGCCATATCAAAAATAAAACCTGAAATTGCCACCATCATAACGACAAATTCATGCAAAGTGCTCAAATCTGAAAAAATACCCCCACTTTACCCCACTCATAGTTCATTTTCCTTAATACTTTTAACATTTATGAATTATTATAAAAAATATTGAATTTTATTCATTTTTTTCTTGACACTTATTAAAAAATGTACTTTTAACAAAAAAGTGGATTAAAGTGGATAACCATGGAGAAAAATGTTCCGAGGAAGCTCATTTCATACAATAGATTCAAAAGGGCGTATCATAATTCCGGCCAGGTTCCGTGATGTCATTAAAGCACAGGGATTAAATGGCGTAATGGTTTCCAGAATGGACGGGGGGCTTGTGGCCTATCCATATGATGAATGGCGTAAAATTGAAACCCGTATATTGTCCCTGGCCGAAAAAAGTGAGAACATGCGCCGATTTAGAAGGGTCTTCATCGGAGGTGCTTTTGAATGCTTCTGTGACAAACAGGATCGTATCCTGATACCGCAGAATTTGAGACATTATGCCGAAATCGACAAGGAAATTGTACTTGTTGGCGTCCTCGATCATTTTGAAATCTGGTCACGCAAAAGCTGGGACAGAGAAAATATACATCTTGAAAAAGACATGAAAAAGGAGGACGTAAGAAACGAAATCGCAAAATTAGGACTCTAATGGTGCCGTTCAAACATATCCCTGTAATGCTGCCCCAAGCGCTCTACTATCTTAACTGTACACCGGGAAAAATCTATGTGGACTGCACCCTTGGGAGTTCGGGTCATGCCGGAGCTATTTGCAAAAAAATTATCCCGGGAGGAATTTTCATCGGCATTGACCAAGATATAGATGCGGTCAGGAACGCAAAAAAGGTTCTAAAGCCGCTTAATTTAGCCATCCACCTCTTTCATGACAATTTTATTTATCTTCCTGAGCTTCTTCAACAATTGAAAATTGATGCGGTAGACGGCATTCTTCTTGATCTTGGAATCTCACTTCATCAACTCGAGTCGAGCGGTCGGGGGTTCAGCTTCAACAAAGATGAGCCGCTGGATATGCGGATGAACATAACATCGGGTACAACGGCTGAAGATTTAATCAACAGCATGGATGAAAAAAACCTTAAGAAAATTTTTTACCAATTCGGAGAGGAACCACGGGCAGGACAAATTGCGAAAAGAATAGTAACGCAACGGCAGCGCAAAGCCATCAGATCGAGCAGGGAGCTGGCCCAAATCGTCTGCGATGCTGTTCCAAAAAAAGTTTCATGTAAGCAAAAAATCCATCCCGCTACACGGACGTTTATGGCAATTAGAATCGCTGTCAACAGGGAACTCGAAATGCTCGATGTATTCATGGAGAATGTTGCGGACCTTTTAAACCCCAAAGGCCGCCTGTGTGTTTTATCTTTTCATTCCCTTGAAGACCGAATTGTAAAACATCGAATGAACACCCTGGAAAAAGCATGTGTATGTCCTCCGGGTTTGCCCAAGTGTGCCTGCAATAAAAAATCGTTGGTCCGAATATTGACGAAAAAAGTCGTGCGTCCCACACAAGACGAGGTTACAAATAATCCCATGGCAAGAAGCGCAAAGTTAAGAGCCGTCGAAAAAATATGAGTACTCCTAAAACGTTAAAAAATATTCGAAAGCCCAACGCAACGGTAATATTGATCATTTTCATGACCATCTTTCTTACGGAACTTCTGTTTTTTACCTGGTGTCGGGTCCAAACTATCGGAGCAGGATATGAAATTTCAAGAGAGACCCAGCGTCATCAGGATCTCATAAACTTTCAAAATAACTTAAAGGTTGAACTGGCGAGACTGAAATCTCCGGAGCGAATCGCTAAAATTGCAAAAAACCAACTCGGTCTTATAACCCCCACACAAGAGCAGATGATGATTATTCCATGAAACCGATCGAGAAAAAACATATAAGATTGCGCGTTATCATCGTGGGTTCTATTTTTAGCCTTTTTTTTACGGCAATTTGCGCCAAAGCGGTCTATCTTCAAGTGGTTCGTGGCTCCTGGCTGTCTGAAAAAGCAGCAAACCAATACGAAGTCTCCTGCAGATCTTACGGAAAGCGCGGAACCATATATGATGCCAACCTCAAAGAACTGGCGATAAGTATAGATGTGACATCCATCGCAGCACACCCTCTAAAAATAAAAAATTCGCAGGCAACAGCAAAATCACTTTCTAGAGTCCTGAAAATTAATCGCAAATCTCTTACCAGGAAACTGGCTTCCAACAAAAAATTTGTATGGATCAAGCGTAAGGTCACGCCCAAAGAAGCCGAAGAGGTCAGGAATCTTAACATTACCGGGGTAGATTTCATACCCGAACACAAGCGTTTTTATCCCAACAAAACCCTCGCTGCCCAGGTTCTTGGATTTACAGATATCGACGATCATGGGCTGGAAGGTATTGAATTCTATTATAATGAATATC
>JBARSG010000295.1:0-2332 GCA_049644625.1 Desulfobacterales bacterium
CCTGAAGGTAATTCGACTACTAGAATATTTTGAACCATTTGGTGGAATTCTGAAAATTTCATTCATTCACTTTTGAGGCGATTTAATAAGTTTAGAAAAATTTTCTCAAACTCAAGTTTTCAAAATAGGGAATATTTGCATGAAGAGCATCAAACAAATTCGGCCAATTTATGGACTAAATGGAACATACTGATCTGTGAGCCCCCGTCAACCGTTATTTCCTCTCCGGTGATGTAGCTGGAATCGTCCGATGCGAGAAATACCGCGGTTTTGGCGATTTCTTCGGGTGTGCCATGTCTTCTCATCGGTATTGCGTCATTGCGAGCTGCCAACAGCTTTTCGTTTGGGTAAGCTTTTCGTTGTAAAGGCGTCATCACCGGTCCGGGACTGATGGCATTGACCCGAATGTTGTATTTTGACCATTCGACGGCCAAAAGACGGGTCAACCCGATAACACCGGCTTTGCTGGGTGTATAAGCCCCTCCATTTATCTCAGGTATATGCCCCGATATGGAGGCCACATTAATCATTGAGCCACCGGATTTTTTCTCTATCATGTGGTTTCCAACCGCCTGGCAGCAAAGAAATACTCCTTTTAGGTTAACCTCAACGACCCGATCCCAATCTTCTTCCCGCATTTTTTCAAGGGGACCCGCAATAAATATCCCGGCGTTATTCACCAGGATGTCTATTTTTTCGAAAGCTTCTGAAACTTTCTGAACTATTCGACTAACATCTTCCCTATTGGAAACGTCTCCCTGTAAGACTAAAACACTACGTCCCAGCATTAGTATCTTTTCAGCAACTTCGGTAGCTGCGTCATTGTTTTGATAATAATTTACGACAATATCAGCACCTGCTTCTGCCAGACCCAAAGCAATCCCTCTACCTATTCCCTGGCTGGCTCCGGTTACGATGGCCACTTTGTCTTTTAGTCTCATAGTTTATCACTTCACTTTAAATCGCTATTGTTTTTATAGATCTAGCCAGGTCCCAATACCATTCTCCACAGCCCGCTTGTATATAAGAGGGGCCACAGCCATATCATCTAATGCATTTCCCAGGTTAGCGGTCATTGTCCGTTCCTCGGAAGTTTCGCGACCTGGCTTTTTACCTGCAACTAGTTCTCCCAAATCAGCATGAATCTCCGGAATATTCTGTAGATAGCCGTTTTGCTGGTATAGGCGGAGCTGTTGGGTGTCATCCGTGCAAAACTTGGCCGCCTCGTGCATGGCATCGGGATACCAGTAGGAATCATAATCTATCAGAGACGCAAAGGCGCCTTTGTCCAGCCAACCGGCTCGGATGGTAGCATGGGGCTTTTTCATAATTGGTCCGGCCGTAACCACGATATCGCAACCGCTCACCGCCTCTTCCGGTGTTTTAACCGGCACGACCTCTAAGTCGAACCCGCTGTTGATTTCCTCGGCATAGTGTCGCAGAGCATCGGGGTTCACATCGTAAGCTTTGACTTTTTTTAGCGGAAAAAGGACATTCAGCGCCTCCACGTTGCTACGTCCCTGGACACCGCAACCTAACATTCCCATCACTGACGATTCAGGGCGGGCGAGATAGCGAGCAGATAATGCGGTGGCGGCACCGGTGCGTTTGGCAGTAATCCAGATACAGTCCATTACTGCAAGGGGCAAACCAGTTTCAACATCGTTGAAAATAAGCAATCCCGAAATGTAGGGGAGTCCCCTTTTGAAGTTTTCCGGGAAACCACCCACCCATTTAACACCTGCTGATTTGAGATCCGGGATATAGGCTAACATAGCGTTCATGAAATTATCACCACCGCCGGGATGAATGCTCGGCTTAGGGGGCATCTCGGTGCGGCCTTCTCCCTTTGCCCGAAATGTGATTTCCAATGAATTTATGATTTCGGACATTAACGGACCTGCTTCTGCAACATCAGCCTGGGACAAATAAAGCAGTCTTTGTCTTTCCACAGCTTACCCCCTCTTTCCAAAACACAATCTCTTATTTGATTATTGCAAAATTTTCAATTTGATTTGTTTGAGTATATAAAAATAACAAGGAGTGTCAACAGGTTCCGCGCAAGTAATTGTCCTCCAAACTCACGGATTATCTATGAATCTTAGCTTTTTTCGGAAATATCATTCTATTTAAGTGGGATGGCGTTCGTTTCAATGCGGCAAAAAAGTTTTCCTTCACAAAGGCGGATAGTATCTCAAAGTATTTGTTTCCTCCCACAACATAGGTGTCATTATGGCCGGCTCCTTTTATGGGAAAAAAATACTTGGGGGACTGTGCGGTATTGTACAGTTGCTCTCCCATTTTGAAGGGAACGATTTCATCGTCTTCACCG
>JBARSG010000296.1:0-14234 GCA_049644625.1 Desulfobacterales bacterium
CAGATCGGATTGCCTTAGTATAATTGGAACGGCTCGCGAAATTGCGGCATTTCAGAAAAAAAAGGTAACTTATCCTGAAATTTGCCTGCCGGAATCCTTTGATGACATTTCAGACTATACCTCTATAACCATAATGGCTCCTGAACTTTGTCCAAGATATGCCGCCAGCCTTGTTTTCGATATTACTGTTGGACCGTCTCCTTTCTGGCTTCAGGATCGCTTGGTTTCAGTAGGTTTGAAACCGATTAACAATATTGTCGATATAACCAATTTTGTAATGATGGAAAGCGGCCAACCGCTTCATGCCTTTGACTTTGACCGCCTTGCTGAAAACCGGATTGTGGTGCGCACAGCCAGGGAAGGTGAAGCTTTTATCACTCTTGATGGGAAAGAACGCCGCCTTGACCCGGAAATGCTTATGATTTGCGACGGTGAAAAACCGGTCGCCCTTGCGGGGGTTATGGGTGGATTGAATTCCGAAATTGAAGACTCCACAACAAAAATTCTTCTTGAAAGTGCGTATTTTGATCCGGTTTGCATCCGAAAGACTTGAAAAAAAACGGGGTTAAACACAGATGCCTCACACCGTTTCGAACGTGGCGTCGATCCCAAAGGAACCATTACCGCATTAAATCGAGCCACGCAGCTCATTGCTGAAATCGGTGGTGGTAAACTTATTAAAGGTACAATCGATGAATATCCAAACACTTTTCCTGACAGGGTAATCGATTTCAGCGTCACGGCGTTAAACCGCCGGCTGGGTATTCGCCTGGATATAAATGATATTGAAAACCATTTAAAATCGATTGAATTTCAAGTGCATAAGATTGGCAATGACAGACTTCGGGTTATTCCGCCATCCTGCAGAGTCGATATAACCAGATTTGAAGACATTACAGAAGAAATTGCACGTCTATTCGGTTACAACAACATCAAAACAACCTTTCCACTGATACCTGCTGAAGCCAGGCATCCATCAAAAAAGATCGAATCAAGAGATCGAATTAAATGTCTGATGACCGGTCTGGGATTTAACGAAGCAATAAATTATAGTTTTATCAGCAATCTATCATGTGATCGCCTCAATCTTGAACCGGATGATAAAAAAAGACAGGTCGTAAATGTATTAAATCCTCTGTCTGAAGATCAGTCGGTAATGAGAACGTCTCTTATACCCGGTCTTCTTGAAACAATGAAATACAATATATCAGTTCGGAACAGAAATCTTAAGCTGTTTGAGATCGGCAATGTCTTTTTTAACACAGGCCAAAAAGACAGCCTGCCTGATGAAGTTGAAATGCTGGCAGGCCTCTGGACAGGAAAAAGAGTGGATGCGGTTTGGTTTTCCAAGGAAATCAATTGTGATTTTTATGATATAAAAGGAGCTGTTGAAGAACTTTTAGGAAACCTGGGCATCGTTAACACAGACTTTACCCGCATGCCGACGGCATCCTGTTTTTATACAAAGCCCGGATTTACGGCCCAGATCATTATTAAAGACAAATCCATAGGACTTGTCGGAGAATTACATCCTAAAGTGCTTAATAATTATGATTTAAAGCAAACGGCCTTTATTTTTGAATTAAATTTTGATAGACTTATAAATCACATGCCGGACACTAAATTTGTATCGCCAATTCCGAAGTTCCCGGCCACATCAAGGGATATTACTCTGATCGTTAATAAGGATATTGAGGCAAATAAAATCCTGCAAAGCGTTATTGATTTAAATGAAGAGCTGCTGGAAAACTTATACCTGTTTGATGTTTTTGAAGGTGATCCTATTCCTGCAGGGAGAAAAAGCATCTCATTTAGAATAACCTACAGATCTTCCAGTGAAACTTTGGAAGATAACCGGGTAAATAATCTTCATAAAAGCATTTCGGACAGGCTTTTGAAAAAGGTTGATGCAACCCTGCCGACCGTTTAATTTTTATAATTCGCCAGCTTTTTGAAAATAATACCGCTTGTTTGAAATCGACTTGTTTCAAAAGACTGAACGGTAGCCAACCTTTTAAAAACTGTGGGTTAAACAATGGAAAACCACACTTCTCATCAAAAAGAACTGCCGGATAAGCTTTACTTCAAGGTGGGAGAAGTAAGTGCAATTGTTGGGGTCCCGGCCTATGTTTTGAGATTCTGGGAGGCTGAGTTCAAGAAGATAAATCCCAAACGGTCTGCTTCAGGTCAGAGGCTGTATAGGAAAAGTGACATTGAGCTGATTCTAAAGATAAAACACCTTTTGTATGAAAAGAAATTTACAATTCAGGGGGCCAGGCAGCATTTAAAAATCAAACCGGACGAAAAAAAAGAAAAACCTTCAATCACCTCACTCGATGAAATCCGCATGGAACTTAAAAGCATACGCGATCTTATAAGCTAATTCGAATTCTATTACCGCATTCAAAATTTACCTAAAATTTTCATTATTTTTTTTCAAAACAGATAAAGCAGAATTTAGGATTTATTATTGAATTATATTGACAAGGGATTTTTTTTTTAATATCTTACAAATATCCACGCGCGGGCATAACTCAGTGGTAGAGTACAAGCTTCCCAAGCTTGGAGTCGCGAGTTCAAATCTCGTTGCCCGCTCCATTGGATGTTCGCCTTGTTTATGATAAAGGTTTTTTATCTAAGCGTAGATTTTGGCTATGTATGTGTGGTTTGGAGTTAATTTTTTCCTTATGGTTATTTACATGAACAGATAAAGTCTCTCGATCCACTAAAAGATCTACCTGTATTAGAAGAAACGGGCGAAAGCCCGTTTTTATTTTTTTATGGGGGACAATTTGATGAATTTCTAAAAAGTCGAATTCATCAAATCGATAGGCCATTGAAAGGTCAAAGAAAAAAAGCAAATAAAAGACTAGAATTTAAGGTCAAGACCCGGAGACATGAAAACCGATCTCCGGTAAATAAGGAAAAAATTGTTGCACAGGCAAGAGATTTAATAGAATCGTTGTGTGAAACTGAGGGGTTGGAGTTGGTCCACCTTGAATATCAACGGGAAACAGGCGGGAGGATACTCCGCCTTTTTATAGACAGACCCGGGGGAGTTACTCTCGACGACTGTGTGCATATAAGCCGCCAGTCGAGCGACCTTTTGGATGTATATCTTGAAGATACCGGGCCATACAGCCTGGAGGTCTCATCGCCGGGACCGAATCGTCCCCTTGGGAAAAGGCTTGACTTTGATAGATTCAAAGGAAGCCGTGTAAAAATTAGAACCGCTCAACCTATTGACGGCCAAAAAAAATTCAAAGGTGTCCTTATGGGTATATCTGAAGAGATTGTAAAACTGTCGGTCGATGGCAAAACAGCATGTATTCCTTACCAGGAAATTATTATGGCGCGACTTGCTGATTAGCCCGAATGTGCACCCTTGGTTGAACAATCAGGGTTTAATTCGGACAACAGTTGATATTTAGAATAACGGGGAAAAACGTATGTTTATATCAGATATAAAGCGTGTCATTGAACAGGTTAGTCGAGACAAGGGTATTAACCGCGAAGTGCTTATCAAAGCACTTGAGGAAGCCCTGGAATCTGCCGCGAGAAAAAAGTTTGGGACCAAGGTAGATATTGAAGTTCAATACAATGACGCAACCGGGGAAATTGAAGTATTCCAGTTTAAAGATGTGGCTGAAGAGATTACAGAGCCTGACCTCCAAATAAGCCTTGAAGAAGGGCGCAAGCTGGATTCGGAATGCGAAATCGGTGACAGCCTCGGCACAAAAATGGATGCTTCCACTTTTGGACGCATAGCCGCACAGTCGGCCAAACAGGTCATTATACAGAAAATGAAAGACGCGGAAAGGGATGCTGTTTTCTCTAGTTTTATTGGTCGAAAAGGTGAAATTATAAACGGAATTGTACAGCGTTTTGACCGTAACGACATTATTGTTAATTTAGGGCAGACCGAAGGTATACTTCCGACAAGAGAGCAGATTCCTAAGGAATCGTATCGACGGGGTGATCGTATCAGAGCATATATAATGGATGTGCTTCATGAAACTCGCGGCCCGCAAATTATTCTTTCGAGAACACATCCTGATTTTCTGATCTGTCTTTTCAAAACAGAAGTTCCGGAAATCAGCGAGGGTATCGTAACTATTATGGGTGCGGTTCGTGAACCTGGAATCCGTGCAAAGTTTGCAGTGACTTCAAACGATTCTGATATAGACCCGGTTGGCGCCTGTGTCGGAATGAAAGGGAGTCGTGTACAGAACGTTGTTCAGGAACTGAGAGGTGAAAAAATAGATATTATATCCTGGCATATTGATCCTGCAAAATTTGTATGCAATGCACTTGCACCTGCCGAAATATCCAGAGTTATTATTGATGAAGAGAATCTTTCAATGGAAGTCATTGTACCTGACGAATTTCTTTCAATAGCCATCGGGAAAAGAGGGCAAAATGTTCGTTTGGCCTCAAAACTTACAAAATGGCATCTTGATGTCATCAGTGAAAAACGATACAGTAAAGCCATGCAAGATGGCTACAACTCTCTGGTTTCATTGTCGGGTGTTGGAATTAGCATGGCGGATGCTTTGTATGAAAAGGGATTTTTTTCTGCTGAGGAACTCAGCAATTCTTCAGTAAAAGATTTGATACAGATCAGAGGCATTGCCAAAGAAAAAGCCATGCAACTGATCGAAACTGCAAAAAAATATATGGCAAGCAGAGAGCGAATCGATGAAATATCGAATGAAGCTTTGGCGGATGTTGAGGCGGACGACGATGAGACTTCAGCGGGTTCGGATGTTCAGGAGGTCTTAACGAAAGAAACAATCGACGAAATATCTAAAGAAGATATACCGGATGTTGAGGCGGACGACGATGAGACTTCAGCGGGTTCGGATGTTCAGGAGGTCTTAAAAGAAAATAGCGATAGTGATGAGCAGATGTCCGGCCATTCGTCATCAGTTGATAATGCTGCAGAAGATGACAGATAACCCATAGACCGGCCGGATTCGTTTTTTAAATCGGCCAACTTAGGACATTAAGAATAAACATAAAAAAGTTCGGTAATAATCGAATTCAGGGGGGATGGATGGCAAAGATCAGAATATATGAACTTGCCAGAGATCTTAACGTAACAAATAAGGAACTGGTTGAAAAGATACGGAATATGGATATTGATGTAAAAAGCCATATGAGTTCTCTGGATGATAAAGCTGTGACCAGGATAAAAATGAATTTACTTGGCTCACCACAAAAAGAGGTTGAGGAAACGCGCATAAAGCCGTCGATTATCCGAAGACGGAAAAAACGTGTGCGGCAACTACCGGTTCAGGCAGAGACGGCTATTGAACCGAAACTGCATCCCGAAAAGGCAGAAGTTGCTGATCAACCGTCTGAAAAAGCGCTTAAAGAAAAAGAAATCCCCCCGGAAAAAGAACCGGGAGAGCTTCTCAAGAAAGATGCTCCTGAACGTGTTGCCAAAGGAAAAAAGGCTGTAGAGAAAGACACAACAGTCAAGGAGGACGCACCTGAAGGAGCCGTTGCACAACCCATTGTTTCGAAAGAAAAACATAAAGTCAAGAAACTGGTTGCTTTAAAGAAATTAAAAAAGAAAAAAGACGCCAAAAAAATTAAAAAAGATGTTCCGGCAAAGATTATAAAACTGCCCGTAACCCCCGCTCCTGAGGAAAAAGCGCCCAAGATTGAAAAAGACCGGGTTCATATACCCAAAACAAAAGTTGAAAAATTACCTGCAAAGAAAAAAGAGGTGCCTGAAAGCAAAACACCCCTGAAAGAGGCGCCTGTAAAAGACAAAAAGAAAAAGAAAAAATGGACTAAAAACCTCGACGAAACGGTAAGGGATAGAAAGTTTTTCAACAAGAAAATCTCCTTCCGGAAAAAAGAGGTGGTTGAGGGGGCCGACCTTTATATTAAGGGTTATCGGACTCGTAAGGGCCGAAAGGTTGGAAAGGCTAAAACCACCCTTGTGAAACAAAAGCCTCTGATAACTACTCCTAAAGCCATAAAGCGTAGAATAAAAATTGATGAGGCCATTGCTCTGTCTGATCTGGCAAAACGAATTGGAATCAAAGCCGGAGAAATGATCAAAAAGCTGATGGCTTTAGGTGTTATGGCAACCGTTAACCAGGCCATAGACTTTGATACCGCCGTTCTTGTGGCCGCTGAATTCGATTACGAACTGGAAAAAGCCTCTTTTGAGGAAGAAGCCGTTTTAAAGATAGAAAAGGATGACCCGGATAAGCTCATCGCAAGGCCGCCGGTGGTAACTATTATGGGACATGTGGATCATGGGAAGACATCTCTTCTTGATGTGATAAGAAAAACCAAAGTCACGGAAAATGAAGCCGGGGGAATCACCCAACATATCGGCGCCTATAATGTATCCACAGATAAAGGCCAGACCGTATTTCTGGATACGCCGGGCCATGAGGCGTTTACTGAAATGCGTGCCCGAGGCGCCAAGATCACGGACTTGGTAATTCTGGTTGTTGCTGCTGATGATGGTGTCATGCCGCAGACCATTGAGGCGATAAACCACTCCAAAGCCGCAAAAGTCCCGATCATCGTAGCAATTAATAAAATAGACAAAGAAAATGCTGATCCTGAACGTGTTCAGCGTGAACTTGCAGATGCAGGTCTTGTGCCCGAGGATTGGGGCGGAGATACCATCTTCGTCCAGGTTTCTGCAAAGAAGAAGCAGGGAATTGATGATCTGCTTGAAATGGTTCTGCTTCAAGCAGAAATATTGGAGCTTAAAGCAAATCCGGATAGGCTTGCCATGGGTTACGTGGTTGAAGCAAAGCTTGATTCAGGCAGAGGCCCTGTTGCCACGGTTTTGGTTAAGCAGGGAACTCTGGCGATTCATGATCCGGTGGTTTGCGGCATACACTATGGCAAAATACGCGCCTTGCTGAACGACAGGGGAATGCAGGTAACGTCCGCCGGGCCTTCGATGCCGGTTGAAATAATCGGGCTTTCAGGGGTTCCTAATGCCGGAGATAAATTGCTTGCGCTGGCAGACGAAAAGAATGCCAGGCAGGTCAGTGCGCATCGAATACAGAAACAACGGTCTAAAGAACTGGCAAAAACCAGCAGATTAAGTCTTGAAAAACTTTATGAGCAGATACAGACAAACAAGATTAAGGATCTAAACCTCATAATAAAAACCGATGTCCATGGTTCTATCGAAGCCATTGAAGAGGCTTTGATAAAACTTTCCAACGAGGAAGTCAGAATTAACGTGGTCCATTCAGCTACCGGCACATTGACCGAATCGGATATTTCCCTGGCCACCGTTTCTGATGCCATAATTATAGGGTTTAACGTTCGTCCCACTTCTAAAATTCAAGCGCTTGCTTATGAAGAAAACGTGGACATACGTTTTTATAATGTCATTTATGATATTATAAAAGACATCAAGGATGCCATACTCGGTATGATGTCGTCTACTTTTGAAGAACGGATCCTGGGCAAAGCCGAAGTCCGCGAAGTGTTCCACGTCCCAAAAGTTGGGGCTATCGCAGGTTGCTATGTCACCGAGGGTAAAATAGAGCGGGGGCAGCTTGTGCGCGTACTCAGGGATTGGATTGTGTGTTATGAGGGTAAAATTTCTTCCCTCCGGCATTTCAAAGACGATATCAAAGAAGCCCAGAGCGGTTATGAATGCGGGATCGGTATTCAAAAATATAATGACATCAAGGTGGGTGATATAATAGAATGTTACTACCTTGAGGAGATCAAACCTGAACTTAAAGAGTAGATGTATACTTGGCACGGGTATAAATGAGAGTGACATGGTTGCGGGTTTAGGGACTATCACATTCAGGTTGCATGATTGCCGTTCTTTAAAAGGCAAAAGGAAAATTGTAAAGTCGATCATTAGCCGGCTGCGCAACAATTTTAATGTTTCGGTTGCAGAGGTCGGATCAAATGACATCTATCAAAAGGCAGTGATAGGGTTTTCCCTGGTTGGCAACAATCGAAAGGTGATAAACTCTAAGATAGACAAGATTTTTAATCTGGCAGAGGAGTTGAATCTGGCCGAGATCATCGACAGTGAAATGGAGATCATCAATTTATGAAACCGTTTGCACGATCTGACAGAGTCAGTGGCCAGATACAAAAAGTATTGTCGGAACTATTGCTGAAAAAACTAAAAGATCCTCGTCTTGAAAATGCCAGCATTACAGATGTAAAAATGTCTCGAGATTTAAGAATTGCACGGATATACTTCGTTGCATTCGGTAACAAAAAAAGTATGGAAGAGGTGGCAGAAGGATTTAAAAGTGCTCTGGGGTATGTAAAACGTACACTTGCTCGCCAGTTGGGTTTGCGTTATATGCCGGATCTCAAATTTTTTTACGATGAATCTTTTGACTACGGATCACAAATAGATAAAGTTTTGAAGGCTGTAAAAGCGGATAATGGACCAAATAATACGTTATTTGAAAAATAGCGACCACATTTTAGTTGCTTCCCACACGAACCCGGACGGCGATGCAATCGGCTCTTTGATCGCCATGGGACTTTGTTTTGATGCATTGAATAAAAAAACAACATTATACAATGAAAGTCCCATTCCTGCTGTGTACCGTTTTCTCCCTGCTGCAAATCGTGTTGTGAGGAATATAAAAAACAAAAATTACGATCTTGCCGTTATTCTTGATTGCGGAGATTTACAACGAATCGGGAAGGTTGTTTCAACGGTTAGACAGATTCCGATCATTGTCAACATCGATCATCATGTTACCAATACCCGTTTTGGTCATATTCAACTCATAGATACTTCAGCATGTGCCACCGCTGAAATTATATACCGTCTGATAAAACAGATGGATATTCCCTTTGACAAAGCCATTGCTACGTCAATATACACGGGAATCTTGACCGATACCGGTTCATTTCGCTTTTCAAATACAAACAGGGCTGCTTTTTCAATCTGTCAAGAAATGGTAGGATTGGGCGTCGATCCTTATAATATTGCTCAACATGTATATGGAGGAACATATTCTCTGGGCCGCATAAAGCTTCTTAATCTGGCCCTTGACTCTATTAAGATCTCAAATAACGGCAAACTATCAATTATGACACTGAGTCAAGATATGTTTAATGAAACACATACCCAGGCGGAAGATGTAGACGGTTTGATCAATTACGCAAAACGTATTGAGGATGTCAAAGTTGCGGCACTGATACAGGAAAAACGGAACGGCAAAGAAAATTCAAAAAATTTTACGAGGTTTCATGTCAGTCTCCGTTCCGATGGAACGGTTGATGTGGCTTCAATTGCAGCTTCGTTTGGCGGAGGCGGCCATTCCATTGCCGCCGGATTCAGTATTGAAACCACGCTTTCTGATATAACATCACAAATGTTAAAGCTGGCTGAAAAAATATAAAATAAAAGATGCGGCCTGAATTAAACGGGATTCTACTTGTTGATAAACCCGCAAGTATAACATCAGCCAAGGTAGTTGCCCGTATAAAGAAAATATTTGGGGCAAGAAAAGTCGGGCATACCGGTACACTCGATCCTTTTGCAACGGGTATCCTGGTATGCTGTATCAATCGTGGGACAAAGCTTGCCAGGTTTTTCCTGCACGGTAACAAAAAATATGAAGCTGTTCTTCACCTGGGTATTGAAACAGACACGCAGGATTCAACCGGAATTGTTACATCCACATGTGATAACGTATTATTTTCTGAAATAAAAATACGTTCTGTATTTAACCAGTTTAAGGGAACGATTGAGCAAATCCCGCCGGTTTATTCGGCACTGAAATGTAAGGGAACCCCTCTTTACAAGCTGGCGCGCAGGGGTAATCCGGTTCAAAAACCGGCAAGACGCATCACTATTTTTAACATTGAAATACTTAGAATCAATCTGCCGTTGATACATTTTAGTGTATCCTGTTCAGCAGGTACATATATCCGAACACTCTGTGCAGATATAGGAAAGTCTCTCGGATGCGGTGGCCACCTTAAAGAATTAAGGCGGATCCAAAGCGGCGGGTTCTCAATTACCGAGGCTCTGAAATTATCAGAGATAGAAAATTTTGCTTTATCCGGAAAAATGTCCGATCGGATAATAAGCATGTCAAACGCCTTGAAGGATATGCCCGAACATATTGCGGATAAAGCTTTGGCAAAAAAAATAATGCATGGCAATATCATAACAAAAAAAGATTTAAGGCCGATACATACAGAGACATCAGAAGGCTTTATCAAAATCGTTGATACAAATAACCATCTTATTGCCGTATTAAAGGATACAAAAAAGAGGAACAGGTTTAGTTATTGTTGTGTATTCAACAATTAACTCGAATTTCATCAGGTTGTCTTGGATATTTCATGAACGAAAAAATCTTTATTTAACAAGAGGAGGCGAAAAAAATTGGTTTTAACAACAAAAGACAAAAAGGAGCTGATCGAGCGGTTTAAGTTGCACAAAAACGATACCGGTTCTCCGGAAGTACAGGTCGGACTTCTGACATACCGTATTTCTTATCTTACAGAGCACTTAAAGGTTCATAAAAAAGATCATCATTCCAGAAGGGGGTTGTTGATTTTAGTCGGCAGACGGCGCAGGCTCTTAAACTACGTAAGAAATAAAGATGTAAAACGATACAGGGCAATCATCGAAACCCTGGGCCTGAGAAGATAGAGGATAAATTTTATATGATCTCTTGCCCAGGAGATATAACATAGCCCGAGTTATTACATGCCTGTATTGTTCGTATAAGCAAAAGCCAGCCTCATAGAACCGTACCTGCATAAGGGCTTAATTTTTAATCCTGCAATCAGCAATTGAACTTGACCTTTTGCTATTTAATGATCAGCCCAAAAAAAATTATGGGGTTTGGCATGCAATTACAGGTTTGAAGCTGCTTTGCTTTTAGGAGACAAATATGGAAACTTTACTCAAAACTGAAATCGGTGGAAAAACACTGAGTATCGAAACCGGCAAAATCGCCAAACAGGCATCCGGTTCGGTTGTGGTTCAATATGGAAACACCATTGTACTTGTTGCAGTGGTATCTTCTCAAGAAGAACGCACCACAGATTTTTTGCCGCTTACCGTTGAATATCAGGAAAAGGGGTATGCGGCGGGCCGAATACCCGGGAATTATTTCAGGCGCGAAATCGGCAGGCCCAGTGAAAAGGAGACCCTGACCGCCCGCCTTATAGACCGTCCCATCAGGCCGCTTTTTCCCAAAGAATACCGATGTGAAACTCAAGTCATTGCAACCGTACTCTCCATGGACCAGGAAAATGATCCTGACATTCTGGCAATGATAGGGGCATCTGCCGCTCTTGAAATATCAGACATTCCATTTGCGGGGCCGATTGCATGTGTACGTGTCGGCCGAATAGACGGTCAATTGAAAATCAATCCTACCGTAGACGAATACGAAAATTTGGACATCAACATCATTGTTGCCGGCTCAAAAACCGGTGTTGTAATGGTAGAAGGCGGTGGCAATATTGTTTGTGAATCTGATATGCTTGAAGCAATCTTTTTCGGTCATAAAGCCATGCAGCCGCTTTTAGATATGCAAGTGAAACTTAAGGAAATCAACGGAGTGCCCAAACGGCCCTTTACCCCGCCCCAAAGGGATAATGAGCTGGTTGAGAAAATTGAACCCCAGGCATCCCCACGGATATGCGAAGCCCTGATGATACCTGATAAAATTAAACGCAGCGCTGCACTTGGGGCAATAAAATCAGACATTTTTGAACAGCTCGGGGAAGACTATGTGGATCGCAAAAGCGAAGTAAATAATATATTTAATGACATACTCAAAAAAATCAGCAGGGACGTTGTTCTCAAAGAAAGGCGTCGAATTGATAATAGAAAATTTGATGAAATAAGGCCGATTACATGTGAGGTCGGCATATTGCCCAGACCCCACGGCAGTGCTCTTTTTACACGTGGGGAAACCCAGGTGATATGTGTGCTGACCCTCGGGTCGGGTCGGGATGAACAGCGTGTGGAGACGCTACTCGGAGAAGAACAGAGGCCCTTTATGCTCCATTACAATTTTCCACCGTATTCGGTAGGAGAAGTCAGACGCATCGGCGGACCGAGCCGCAGAGATATCGGCCACGGCGGACTGTCGACCAGGGCCATAGAAAAAACCCTGCCGGCCAAGGAAGAATTTGACTATACCATCCGCCTTGTTTCAGAAGTCTTGGAGTCCAACGGATCTTCATCCATGGGAACCGTATGTTCGGGCACCCTGGCGCTAATGGACGGTGGCGTTCCAATCAAAGCTCCGGTTTCCGGTATTGCCATGGGGCTTGTAAAGGAAGGAGATGATGTGGTTATCCTGTCGGATATTCTTGGGGATGAAGACCACACCGGTGATATGGATTTTAAGGTTGCCGGCACAAAAGACGGCATAACCGCACTCCAGATGGATATAAAAATTCATGAACTCTCCAGGGATATTATGGGAAAAGCTCTTGAGCAGGCACGTGTGGGTCGGCTTCATATCCTTGACAGGATGTTAGAAGCTCTTAAGGAACCTCGCGACCAAATTTCCCCTTATGCACCGATAATCATTACCCTGAATATTAATCCCGACAAGATCCGCGAAGTTATCGGTCCCGGGGGAAAAATCATCAGGGCAATTCAAACTGAAACCGATACAAAACTTGAAATAGATGATCAGGGCGTGGTCAAAATTGCCGCTTTTTCCCAGGAAGAAGCAAATGCCGCCGTGAAGATGATCGATGAAATTGTAATGGAACCCGAAGTGGGAGAAATTTATGAAGGGACGGTTGTAAAGATCATGGATTTTGGTGCATTTGTCCAGATAATGCCCGGAACAGACGGTCTTGTACACATCTCACAACTCGCCAATCACCGGGTAAACAAAGTATCTGATATTGTAAAGGAAGGGGATCGTATCAAAGTCAAGGTTCTTGAAATCAACAGAGACGGAAAAATCCGTCTGAGCCACAAAGCTGTCCTGGAAGAAGAAAAATAGGCCAAGAAAAATGGAGCACACCGTAAATAAAACCGTCCTCAATAACAGCATCAGGATTGTCAGTAAAAAAATGCCCCATGTTCATTCCGTATCAATGGGGGTATGGGTAAATGTCGGCGCCCGGGATGAATCGTCATCTGAAAGCGGCCTTTCCCATTTTATTGAACATATGATTTTTAAGGGTACAGAAAAACGGACCGCTTTTCAGATTGCCAAGGAATTTGATGCCATCGGGGGCCAGACAAACGCTTTTACAAGTGCTGAAAATACGTGTTACCACGCAAAAGTCATTGACACCCATTTAGAGACCATGGTCGATATTCTTTCTGATATATTTTTAAACTCTGTGTTTGACGAAAAAGAGGTTGAAAATGAGCGGGCGGTTATTCTTCAGGAAATCGCCATGGTGGAAGACAGCCCGGATGAATACATCCATGTGCTTTCGGGAAGTAATTTTTGGGGGGATAATCCTCTGGGACGATCGGTTCTCGGCACTCGTGAAAACATTGCGGGTTTTAATGCCCATGCCCTTAAAGGATTTTTCCACAAGTTTTATCAACCCGAACGTATTGTCATTTCGGCTGCAGGCAACCTGGAGCACAACCGCTTGGTCGATCTTATCGGGCCGGTCTTTGAATCAATTCTACCGGGCAACGGCTTCCCCGAACGTATTACCCCCCAAGGCAACAGCAGGGTTAACCTGCACCAGAGAACATTGGAACAGGTTCATATCTGTCTGGGGACACAGGGTATATCCATAACCGATCCGAGAAGGTATGCATATTCGCTGATGAACACTATCCTCGGGGGAAATATGAGTTCAAGGCTGTTTCAGGAAATACGAGAAAAAAGAGGCCTGGCTTACTCTGTCTATTCTTTTATCTCATCTTATGTGGATACCGGCATATTTGGGGCCTATGCAGGCCTTAATCCTAAGAACGCCCGCAGAGCAACCGAACTGATTCTGAAAGAGATCTCCAGGCTTAAACAAACACGTGTTGATCCAAACGAACTGCAGGATGCCAAGGAGCACACAAAAGGGAGTCTCATGCTTGCATCAGAAAGCAACAACAACCAAATGGTGCGACTGGCACAGAATGAAACTCATTTTGGACGTTTTATCCCTTTGGAAGAGATTGCAAATAATATCGAATCGGTTACCCAAGACGACATCCTCCATCTGGCGGAAAGCATTTTTCAAAAAAGACCATTTGCGCTGACCCTATTAGGACCGGTTACCCATAAGAATGATTTTAA
>JBARSG010000297.1:0-11350 GCA_049644625.1 Desulfobacterales bacterium
GAAATAAACCATTTTAATTGTAAAAAAACTCCTTTCCTTCAACTTCGTTCAGGACAAGCTCACCCATCATTTTTACCCAGCCTGCCCCGTAAGTCCGGCAGAGCTTACCGGGGTGAAACTTTTTTTCTATTTCACCGGGGCCATTACTGCATCATTCCACTATTCCAATTGGGGCGAAGCCCCTAAGTTCATTATTGTTATATATTTACTCGGCTTGCAAGAATTTTTTTATAAGCCGGCGGATTTCTTTTAGCTGTCCGGGTTCTCTCCATACAATCGTCGGATCTGCTTTGAACCACGTCAACTGACGTTTTGCATATCTTCTTGTATCTCGTTTCAATGTCCGCATGGTCTCATCCCATGAACATCGTCCTTTAATAAAATCGACCAGGTGACGATAACCGATTGACCGCATTGATTTCAGGTCGTCCCGGTACCCCATGTCCAGAAGTCCCTGAACCTCGTCAAGAAACCCGGAGTCGATCATTGCATCTACCCTGTGATTAATACGATCATAAAGCACCTCCCGGTTTATATGCAGGCCTATTTTTAACACCCTGAACTGATTATCTTTAAACCCGTGTTCCCGTTGAAATGCAGCAATGGTCTTTCCTGTCAACTCATATACTTCAAGGGCCCTTATAATCCTGTAAGTATCATTGGGGTGTATTCTTTCTGCCGTATCGGGATCATGCCGGCTTAACCTTTTGTGAAGAAAATCGGTGCCGTAAATTCGGGCTTGTTCTTTCAATCGGTTACGCATATGGGTATCTGACTGACCGGCCTTAAACAGACCGTTCACAAGTGCTTTTATATAAAGTCCCGTACCGCCGACGACAAAAGGGGTAACGCCACGGGCATAGAGTTTCATGATATTTTCATGGCCCATTTCCGCGAACTGTCTGGCATCGAAATGCTCGTCCGGATCGACCAAATCAATCATATGATGAGCAACGCACGACTGCTCATCAGTTGTCGGCTTGGCGGTGCCGATATCCATGTATCTGTATATTTGCATTGAATCGGCACCGATAATCTCGCCGTTAAAAGTGCCGGCAAGATTAATTGCCGTAGAGGTTTTGCCTAAAGCCGTTGGTCCGCAGATTATTATGATTTTTGGCTTCACAATGTCAGCACGCATGATTCATCTTGCCATTTGCTTCCGGGTTCTTACTTATGTCCGGCGATTATCTGACAGCCTATGCCGTATTACAAATTTCGTATCAATAAAATTTAAGATACATTAGAGTAGATTTAGGATCAAATTATTTTCAAAAAATATTTATATTTTTCATATTGACATTAACAAATTAATCATATAGAGATTTTTAAATTATAATGAAAAGAAGGCGGTAGGTAATAAGAATAATTAAAATATAAAGGAGGTTTGTTAAATGGCAACAGTTGAGTTTATGGGAAAGGATTTTACCGTAGATGAAGATGGCTTTATCGATGACTATACCAATTTTTGTCCAGAGTGGGTGCAATGGGTAAAAACTCAAGAAGGAATCGAAGAATTGACTGAAGAACACGAAAGAGTCGTCAAAGTTCTTCAGGAATACTATGAGAAGAACGGAATTGCCCCCATGGTCCGTATTCTATCGAAAGTTACCGGTTTCAAACTGAAACATATTTATGAGCTGTTTCCGTCAGGACCCGGTAAGGGAGCCTGTAAGATGGCTGGTCTTCCGAAACCGACCGGATGTGTCTAATCAAAAATACCATAATTAATTTTATCAGTTTTTAACAAAAAAGTCCTGCAATTAAAGCAGGACTTTTTTTGTTTTGTGGAGGGGATGTATGATCTGTATAGTTAAATCAAGAACCCGGACAGAATTGATAGATATTACTCCAAAGATTCAGGATATGGTTATGTCCGCAGGTATCGGTCAGGGACTTTGCATGCTTTACGTGCCCCATACAACCGCAGCCATAACCATTAATGAAAGTGCCGATCCGAGCGTTAAAGATGATATTCTGATGATCATAAACAAGATAATACCGTGGGAAGCCGGATATCGCCATCTTGAGGGGAACTCACCGGCCCATATAAAATCGACGATTGTCGGACCTTCAGAGCTTATCGCCATAGATAATAACCGACTTGTACTCGGCACATGGCAGGGAATATTTTTCTGTGAATTTGACGGTCCCCGAACCAGAAAGGTTCAGGTACGTATTATTAAGGAAAAATTTCAGGAGTAACCCATGCCGCCAATAGATGATATGGACAGGGGAATCCTTAACCTGATTCAATCAGACTTTCCCATAACCCCCCGCCCGTATCTTGCAATTGCCGAACGTCTCGGTTTTTCAGAAAATGATGTTATAAAACGACTGGACCGGTTAAAAAAAAGGGGCATTATACGCCGAATAGGCGGGAATTTTGTTCCTGAAAAGCTTGGATTTGTAAGTACGTTATGCGCGGCAAAGGTTCCGGAAGACAAAATCCAAAGCTTTGCCGTGGCGGTAAATCGCTATCCGGGAGTCACTCATAATTATCAGCGGGATAATAAATATAATGTCTGGTTTACCTTTATTGCGCCCTCCATGAAGGAGATAGAAAAAAACCTTGAAAATATCTCCCGACAGACAGGGATTAAGGAAATTATCAACCTGCCGGCCACAAAGGTATTTAAGATAAAAGCGCATTTTAACCTTTAACTTTTCAGGATAATAACTTTAACGTCAAAAGAAGAAAACACACATCTACAAACGGAAGTCAACATATTAACACAAACTTAATATGAAAATCTAAAGAAATGAAAGATGTCCGCATTGCAGTCGTTGTCTCTAATTCACCGGTAAACAAAATCAGTAACAATCTCGAGGGCATGGTCAAGTGGATCAAGTCGTCGAAAAATCAAGGCGCCGCTATCGTTTGTTTCCCTGAAATGAATATCTCGGGTTATAGTAATCATCAGGATATAAATTTGGCTGCAGAACCGATTCCCGGACCGGGTAGTCGGTATCTTTTAAATTTGGCTCAATGTGAAAAGATTGTCATCCTGGCAGGCATGGTTGAAAGGGATGAAAAGGACCGGTTATTTGCAAGCCATCTGGTGGTAAAACCTGACGGGTTTGTGGGCGTGTACCGAAAGCTACACATCTCTCCGCCCGAACGCACCGTTTTAACACCGGGGGACAAAATCCCTCTGTTCCATGCAGAGGGTCTGAACTTTGGCGTCCAGCTTTGTTACGATGCCCATTTCCCCGAGCTTTCCACCCGGATGGCCCTAAAAGGGGCTGATATGATCTTCATCCCTCATGCATCTCCTAGAGGAACTCCTGAAGAAAAATACCAATCATGGATGCGACATCTGCCTGCAAGGGCCTTTGATAACAGCCTGTTTATTGTCGCATGCAATCAGACAGGTGAAAATGAAAAAGGGCTCAGCTTTCCGGGTATCGCCGTGATCATCGGACCATCCGGCGAAGTTATTCACAAGGATTTAAGCGGAAAGGAAGGTATGTTATTAGCAAACCTGAAGGCCGAAGACCTGAACCGGGTTCGAAGTCACAGGATGCGATACTTTATCCCGAACAGAAGACCTGAGCTTTATAACATCCCATAGGGTCTAAATCATGACTGTGGGTTATTGAAATATCCGCGGCATTTCGTTGCATGTCAGAATATGAGATACTGGAGTAATGGAGTGTTGAGTACAAAACCGGAAAAAGATCTGACTTTTATTCTTTTACCCTTGTTTCCTCGAATCCAACTACGGTTCATATTATTCTTATTCCATTACTCCATTACTCCATCACTCCAACACTCCATTACTCCGGGTCAGATGCGGGACGCCGGGGCAAGGTTCAAACATCATGCTGATTCCCGAGCGTCCCCTACCGCTATCCGCACAGGCGTAGTTCACGACCGGTAAGCGCCAACTCGCCGTTTGGTGTAAACTCTCCGATCATACAGGTAATTCGTTTCATACCCCTGATCATTAGTGAACACCAGGCATCGAGCACGTCAAAATGTCCGGTTTGAGTTGTTATTATCTCAACAAGATCTGCCTGAATGTTTTGTTTTATTGTTTTTTCCCCGGAATCTGCATCCCAATTCGCCGGTTCTTTGCCAACAACATAAATAATTACTCCTGATTTCATTTTTTTTCACCTCCTTTCATAACGTTTTAAGCCCCGCCGCGGATGCGTAAACACGCCCAAATAAAAAAAGCCCTTCAATCCTTTTAATAAAAGATTGAAGGGCTGCACCCAGCTTACTTGACCCTTTTTTATGTAACCATAACGCTCTGTAACATCGCAGAGACACAGTTATTACTAAGGCAGGTCTTCTGACTCCCGGTTCATCCTAATCTCTGCGCCTTCCCATACGGTTAAAACCAGACAGTGGCATATCGCAGATTTCGTCGCCGGTCACAGCGGCGGGACCGCTCCCGATTCTCACGGAATTCCCTATTAAGCCGTAAAGGCACCTTTGTAATTTTTCTAAACAATTTCAAAAAGCCTGTCAAGAAAAATAAACAGGATATACTTTCTCATAGACTTTCCACTTCCCTTAAAAATGTCTTGATCAGATTTTTTGATATCGAGATTGAGCGATTTCAGAATCAACATTTCCTGTTTTAACAATTTGTGTTTCCCCGCAATATCAAGACAAAAAATCGGCTAAGTTAACCTTATTTTAACATTTTTCCAGGGACAGAACAAAGCTGTCATGAAAAATTTCGGAACTTATAGTTCTTATATCAATCGGGTTTAAATCTAATAATCTCTTGATTTCAGACAGATACATAGTTGGCATAACGATTGCATAATAAGTGGATATAACTATCTTTCTCTTTATCGAAACAATGAAAAAATACCAAATCTCAAAACTTAACGATGTGGCAGACACTGAAAAGGGAAATGAGGTCACAGATATAGTGGGCAAAAAAGTGCGGGTAAAGGGCTTTGTGGTAGATGATGGAGGCGCCCCGGTAATTACGGTTAACTCTTATGTGGTTATCGAGGAATAATTTTTAACCCGAATTTTTCTCTAAAAAAGAGGGGGGTGACTTACCCCTTCTTTTTTTGTGATATATTCTCTTAATAATCTAAGTTATGGGGTTGAAAGCGTACTATGAAGAGACTCGTTTTAAGAAATTGCAAACATGGGAAAGGGGTCTTTACGACACAAGCCATAAACACCGGTAATGAGGTTCTGCAGTTCGGAGGATCCGTTGTCGGTTCCGACGAATTACCTAACCCGTATTTGGCAGAAAATGATTATTACCTTCAAATCGGAGATGGAATATTCCTTGGGCCCTCAGACGACATAGATGACTATGTTAATCACTCTTGCTGTCCGAATACCGGCGTGTTATTCGACTCAGGAATTATTAAACTCATTACCATTACATCAATACCGGCAGGAAGTGAAATCACATTTGATTATTCTACCACAATGGATAATTCCCGGTGGGAAATGGACTGTTCCTGTTCATCAAGAAATTGTAGACATAAAATAAAAAATTTTGTAGATTTAGCACCCGAAATTCAAGCTCAGTATATCCAATTGGGAATTGCTCCAGATTATATTCTCCAAAAGTTTTTTGCAAACAGTCCTGTAATACGGAGGCACACTTAAAAACGGATGCCGTGCAATTTTTACAGATCATCGGTAAAACGGTGAAGATAACATAAATTTTTTTATAAGGGGTTCTCAAGTTGAACAAATTAATTCCAAAGCGTATGTTTTTTACCAAAGGTGTGGGCTATCATCGCAATAAGCTGCAAAGTTTTGAGCTGGCTTTAAGGAACGCCGGAATCGAAAAGTGCAATCTTGTCTATGTTTCCAGTATCTTTCCGCCAGACTGCAACATCATTACAAGAGAGGAGGGGATTAAGGAATTGGAGGCCGGGCAGATTACATTTGTCGTGCTTGCCAGGGAAAGCACCAATGAGCCCAATCGATTGGTTTCCGCGGCTATTGGGTTGGCCCAACCAAAGGATAATAAACAGTATGGGTACATCAGCGAGCATCATGCCTTTGGCGAAACCATGAAAAAATCAGCCGATTTTGCTGAAGATCTCGCTGCAACCATGCTTGCCTCAACCTTGGGTATTGAACTGGATCCGGATGTGGCATGGGATGAACGCAAACAGGTTTACAAAATTGGCAAGAGGCTGTTTGTTTCTCGCAGCATTGCCCAATCGGCAAGAGGGCATAAATCCGGCCTTTGGACAACTGTGATCTCCTGTGTCGTCATGTTGTTGGACTGATCCGGTTTAAAGAAACCGTTTACGCTTACCCCGGAATAAAAACTTATTCAATCAATTAAAAGAGGAAATCTATGCCACGTTCACATTCCATGTTTAAAGACTCGCCGGATATTATTCCGCCGTCTCTTTCCAGGGGGATGACGATTACCGACATTGTCAATACTCTCGGGCAGACATCCTTTGAAGCCAGAAACGTTTACCGGGGCGCCAGGCTCTTTAAAAGAATGATCGATCACGGCGATGTGATCTGGATAGGTATCGCCGGAGCAGGTATCGCCGGTGGTATGGGGGGGATGGTGATCTCGCTGCTGGAAGCCGGATTTATCGATGTAATTTGCTCAACCGGGGCACAGGTGTATCATGATTTGCATTTTGCCTTCGACCTTCCCGTCAAAGCAATTTCTCCCAACTATGATGATAATGTGCTCAGAAGCTGCGGCGACACCCGAATTTATGATATCGGTATTCGCGATAAAGAAACCCTTGACGCACAGGATGAGATCATTCGTGCATTTATCAAGGATTGTTATAAAGAACATCTTTCAGGAGGCGGCCTTTCGAGCTGGAAATTTAATTTTGCTTTAGGAAACTGGGTTCGCCGAAACAGTAAATACCCCCAGCGAAGTTTTGTGGTCAAGGCAGCCGAGATGGGAGTCCCGATTTTCTGGGATTCATTGGCCAATCATTCCATCGCTATGAATTTAGTCTTAACTGATAGGGAAGGATTGCCTGTCAATCTGTCTGCGCAAAAAGACATATTTGATTCAGCCGCCATTGCTTTTTCATCCGGACAAACCGGCTTTATCGAACTTGGCGGTGGTGGACCTAAGAATTTTATTCAGCAAACCGGACCCACGATCGGTCAAATCTTAAAAATTAAATTTGAAGGCGCAGGTCGGGGACTGCAAATTGGCACCGCGATTGAAAAAGAGGGAAGCTTGTCCGGATGCACGTTCAGCGAATCTGTAACGTGGGGCAAATACCGCGAAGCAAATGATGAAAAATTGGTACAGATTTGGGGTGAATACAGTGTAATTTTTCCTCTTCTGGCAGTTTACGCTCTGGATAATTGCAAAAAGCGACCACCCCAAAACATTATATCCCAAATGCCGGCATTCATAAAAAAATTGGAAAAATCCCTATGAAATTGAACTCTAAACAATTTCTCGATCTGGACACCAAGTTTGCCGAGTTTAAAACTGCGGCAGTGACGATCCTGCCGGTTCCTTACGAAGGAGGTATAACCTATGGCGCCGGCACCGCCCAGGGGCCGGATGACGTAATTAACGCTTCGCAACATTTAGAGCTTTATGATGAGATGTTGAAAGCCGAGCCCTTCCGAATGGGCATCGCAACCTTGATGCCGCTGAAATCTCCTTCGGATCCCCAAGACTTGCATAAAGCGGTATACCGGTGTTCAAAAGCTGTGATTAAGGAAGACAAGTTCGTGGTATTGCTGGGGGGAGATCATTCCATCAGCATCGGTTATTTTCAAGCCTTACAGGAGAAACACCCCCTGCTTTCCGTCATTCAACTCGACGCCCATGCAGATTTGAGAGATAGATATAGAGGCAACCCATTCAGCCATGCATGTGTAATGTCCCGAATACGGGAATTTACAACCCATACGTTGCAAATAGGCATCCGGAGCATGTCATTGGATGAAGCTAGACGAATCGAACAAGAAAATCTTGCAGTATACACCATGGCCGATTATCGCAAGGGCAATTTTGATATCGACGCCGCAATTGCCCGCCTGCCGGACCCGGTATACGTAACTGTGGATGTCGATGTTTTCGACTGGAGCGTCATCCGAAGTACCGGAACCCCTGAACCGGGCGGTTTTTTGTGGGATGAAGCGTTACACTTATTGCAAAAAATCTTTATGCAAAAAAATGTTGCCGGCTTCGACGTTGTAGAACTCTCTGGTGACTCAAACGATCGAAATTCAGCTTTTGCCGTTGCCAAACTTATTTATAAGATGCTGGGATTTAAGATTGAAGCCGCTGTACAACAAGGAACGCTGGAATGGCCGGACAGACCTCGGGGAAGCCTGTTTTAGTTTACCAGTGCGGCCGGATTACATCATAAAAAAAATGTTAAGTGCCTTGGTGGAAACAAAAAGACAGGTTTTAACAGACAAAAAAATGTTTATGAGCTAAAACTAAACCCTGAAAGGAGATATGTCGATGAACAAAGGTGATCTAATTAATGAAGTCGCAAACATCGTCAGCACAAAAAAAGAGGCTCAAGAAATGGTGGAATGCGTTCTTGCATCCATTATCAAGGCATTAAAAAAAGGAGAAGACGTCACATTGACCGGATTTGGCAAATTCAGCGTGGTCAAAAGAAAAGCCAGAAAAGGGCGTAACCCGCAAACCGGTGAAGAAATCAAGATAAAAGCGACAAAAGTGCCTAAATTTACACCGGGAAAAGCACTAAAAGAAGCTGTAAAATAGGTAATTTCCTCCCAAACCATTTTAATGGTCTTTTTCAATACAGGAAATACTCCAAATCAACGGCAGAGTCCTTGTGGTCTCTGCGCGGTTGGACCGGATTTATTTCGTTCTATGCCGGCCTTCTCAGGTGATATGCTGATAATCTATTCGCTATTGTTAATGATGCGCGGTTTCAGGGCTTTTTGTGTATCAAGTTTACATCTTTAACCCATAGCAGCGCTTTTTATTACAAGGAATTATCTGGTTTTGTTTTCCCTGAGATTATTCTTATTTCACCTCAAACCGGCCATCTGAATTGACAATACGAGGTTCCAGAGGTTTTTGTGTATCGAGATGAACATCCTGTTGGGGGAAAGCAATGACAATTCCTGCTTTGCGGAACAGTTCATCAATATGAAAACGGACGTCACTTTCAATGATACGTCGATCCATGATACGTTCCACGTTGATCCAGAAATAAAGATCAAATATCAGGCACTGTCGTCATCGGGGTTTTCTCCGGCATGTTGTCGCTCTTTGGACAGCTTTTAAAGACAAAAGTTCATTTTATACCTTATTCTTGTTTCTCGACCTTGAAGACTTTTTAAAACAGGTTTTATCTTTTCGGACAAGAACACAACCCTTCGGGTTATCGAGAGCTTTACAAGTATTATGATTATACAGGTTTCTGCCGAGGCATGTTTTAAACAAAATTGCATATGCCCCGGCAGATGGAGAGGCATTATTCTTTTTCGACGATTTCGTAATCACTAACGCGAATAGTTTTTACCCCTTCGTCCTCTTCGACCAGTGTACCGGTTACCTTTACGGTTTGACCAACGTTTTCTAACATCTCACTGGCCAAATCGGTGTCGGCTAGTTCGTAAACATCACCCTTATCTGTAACAATCTGGTACATGTCATTAATTTTACCGGTCACCGTAATTTCAGCAGCAAATGCCTGAACGGAAAGCACCAAAGTCACTGCCAACACCATGGGTAAGAGTTTCGCAAGTCTTTTTCTGTTCATCTAACTCCTCCTTTGCTAATGATTTTTGAATAATTATCCACAGGTTACCTATGGATAGTTGGGAACAGCGCAAGACGTATGCCAAAACGATAACATATTAATTTTACAATATATAATAGGACAGTATGAGTATAGAAGAACGGAAAGTTCTGATTTAGACGCGATTTAGATCCATGACTTGGATAAAATAGCGGGATAATATCTATAGCCTTTTGATTTTATAGTAGATTTATGAGTGAACCGGCAGTTCCGATTTTTTATTTGTATCTAAGTTGAGCGGTTTCTTGCCAAGAGACGTGCTGAGATCTTATTGCATAATGGTTTGTGAAAACCGCAGGCGCACCCGTGGATATATCGAGAATTTTCGCGGATCCTTGATGCGCAAGAAATCGGTGCAAATCGAGTAAAAAATATTTCAATTTATATAAGGGCGTTATCAAGAGATTTTTGCTTCGGGATTTTGAGGTACAAACTCGTCGTAGGCTATCTGCAGATATCTTCGAATCGTTATCATTTTCTGATCGTTATCTAACTTCGCAATCGAACCGGCAATTCTCACTTTTTTTTGAAGCAACTCCAGGAGCTCTTTTGCTCTGGCGCTTCTCATATTGATAATAAGTTCCTCTTCTTGTGAGGTTGCCAAGGCAACAGCTATAGGATTACCATCTTCATCCCATCTAACAGGAATAATTATGCCCTCTATATTACTGATAGATTTTTTTGATATGCTGTGCTTGTTTTTTGACATAAACGTCGCTCGCTTTGAACGTTCATTCTATCATTCAATGCTTTGTCATTGATATAACAATGAGCAAAGAACGTGCCAAAATTATAACAGAATGAATTAATTTATTATTTTCTACCGAAAAATATTAATTAGGAACTGAATGTTCCGAGATCAGAGAATGGATAGTATACCAATTCGGATTCTAAAATGCGAATCTTTTGAATTTTAATTTGAAGATAAAAAAAAGAACTTTATGTATGAAAAATGTTAACGGCGGAAATTGAAACAACGTAACAAGAATTGAACATTAGCAACAAAAACCGCCTAAACCTTGTACTCTTCTTTTCGGATGCCATACTTGGACATCAGTTTGTGAAGCTGTCTGGTGGTAATGCCGGCGTCCTCGGCGGATTTCTTGATTTTACCATTGTTCCTGGTAATCAAGTCTTTTAAATACTGCCTTTCAAAATCTTCGACAGCCTTCTGCCTTGCTTTAGTCAATGGTAGGTGGGAATCCATGAAAAAAACTGTTGCGGGAATTTCATCTCCAAACAGTTCGCTCGGGAAACTCTCCGGGGTTAGCATGGAAGAGCTTTCCAGAATATAGGCCCGTTCGATAAGATTTTCCAACTCTCTGATGTTACCGGGCCAGGAATATATTTTCAATGCTTCAAATACCGAAGGATGGACTTCATGTATGTTTTTTTGGTGGGACCGGTTCAGCTTCTTTAAAATCACGTCGATGAAAAGAATAAGATCTTCAATTCTTTCCCTCAACGGCGGAATTTCGATGGGAAACACGTTTAAGCGATAATAGAGGTCTCTTCTGAACTGACCCTCCTCGCTCATTTTCATAAGATCCGAGTTGGTTGCCGTTATAATTCTTGCATCGGTTGATAGGGCTTCCTCACCGCCTACGCGGTT
>JBARSG010000298.1:0-5988 GCA_049644625.1 Desulfobacterales bacterium
TTAAAATCACAATCCAGTTCATCCAATTCGATCGGTGATGTCATCTCACTGGTCTCCTTTACTGCTGACGCTGATAACTGCATTCCGTAACTTGCATGTACTGTTTAAAAACTTTTCGGACTATTTAAGATTGGCTGCATTCATGTACAGCTTCAGTTTGTCCACTCCTCCGAATGTAATGATGTGAACCCCCTGACAAAGATCCTTCAGGCCCTTTACCGTATCGGCAAAAAGATCAACGCTTGCCTTTTCCAGGTCCCAAGCCTCCGACAGTTTCTTAATGACCCAGTCAGGTACCATCCCTGATTTGAAGTGACGATTGATGAACCTGGCCATTCCGGCGGTTCTTAAGATCATCACTTCTGCGATTACGGGAATCTGAAAGGTTTTCACCTGCTTGATAAACCTTTCAAACTGATCGAGGTCGAAAATGGGAGTCGTGAGAAAATATTCGGTCCCCATATTTCCCATGGTTTCCATCTCCTGCATCCCCTTTTTCGGAACATTTTTACCCCAGGGGGTCTCCACGCCCGATCCGAGGACAAATTCGATGTTTGAAGCCAACTTATTACCATCAATGGAATGGCCTTCCTTTATATGCTCGAGTACCGATGCCAGCTTACCTGAATCCACATGAAAGAACATGGTCTCCTGAAGGCTGTCACCGGTGATGCGATAATCTTCTGTAAAGACAAGGAGATTTTCAACGCCGGTCTCATGGGCATTTGTAAGGTCCTTTTGAAGCTGAATGCGATTCTTATCGCGGGTTGTGGTCTGGTAAATGGCGTTAAACCTGTAATTCTGAAGAATTTCACATGTTTTAATACTGTCACCCACAATCCCTTCAAGCTCCACTTCCATTACCGATACACCGTCCACGCGCCCTTTTATTCGTTTCAGATCCTCAACCAGCTTTTCAGGAGTATCATCCCCCATCGGTGCCTGGATTTCGGAAGTAATAACAAATTTCTTTCTTCTCAGTGCGTCTTTAAGTTTCACAGTTTGCCTCCTTTCATGGCGGTCCGAGAATTCGGGCCACTATTTGAGCTCCAGTAACCGGGCAACTTCCTCCTTCAGTTGAGGGAGGGGCAAAGGTTTGGAAAAGCAGACATCGGCGCCATGAGCCTTCATTTCCTTAAATTTTTCCTCGTCCAGATAAGCGGACAAAACTACAATTTTTGTATCCCGGGTGAGCTCATTTGACTTGACTTTCCGGCAAACTTCGTTTCCTTTGATATCGGGCATCATTATATCCAGAATCATCAGATGGGGGTGAAAGTGATTGACCTGGAGTCCTGCCTCAAACCCGTCGGAAGCGGAAATCACATCGTAATCGTATTCATCCTCTTCAAGGGCCTGAACAATTGTTTCCACAATAATAGGATCGTCATCCACGACAAGGATCCTTTTTCTTTCATCTTTCATCTCCACGTTCGGAATTGGAATCCCCTGCTTTCTCATGAATTCCTCCAGATCCGGCCTTTTTATCCGCCGATGCCCGCCAACAGTCTTGTATGCATTTATATGGCCGGCCTCTATCCAGTTGATGATAGTTTTTGAAGAAACTTTACAATGCTTACTCGCCTTGAAAACGGTAAATGTATCATCCATAGTCCTATCCTCCTTGAACCTTTTAATACCTTCATAAACGACGTTCTGGGTCTGTTTAAAGTGAAAGTCCCCGGAAAAGGAAACGGGGTTTTTCAGGATTAAGCCTACAGTAGGCAAGTGATGTTTCGGCTCTGATGTTCAGCGTGAGACCTTTGCAAAACGCCCCCTTTCGCCCAATCCCATCGTCAGGCTCAAATTTTAACCCGCCACCGAACTTTGGTGGGTTAATCCTCAAAATACTCAATGTATTCCTGTGGTTAAAATTTTCGCCTTCCTTAATCTTGAACAAAATTGAACGTTTTTCAAAGGTCTCAGCGTGTGAGAGGAAAAAATATCCCATACAACATATTTCCCACAACTTCAGAGAGAAAATCGCGACGGCCGAAAGGAAAGCCCGCCTTTTAAAAATTGTTACAATCAGTATACCCGCTAAAAAAAGAATGTCAAGAAAAAAAATGAAAAAAATATAATTAATATAATATCTATACCTATAAAGGTTATAAATCGACAAATATAGTTAGTTATTTTATTTATATCCGTTATTATATTTATATATTGCTGACTTTTCGCTTTCTGGAAAAGACCGCACTGCACCTTTCCCCTGTCTTGATATAGGTCACAATGTACCTGGAAAGTGTTAAGTGAAATATTTATCTCAGGAAAGAATAGGGTAGGGAAAGACATAGGGAAAAGACATGAGAGGCACAATTTTTCTTGCAAGGGTCATTAGCTGTAAATTCTCAATAAGTTCTGGTGTATGAATTAATCATAGTGACCCGGTCCTCTGGGCCATGTTTTTGACAGTCCCTCCAGTTTTTTACATAACTGTTTTCTGTAATCAGAAATTTAATTCATCCTTCGGCTATGATAAAGATTAACATACATAATATTTTAATGATATATTGTCAAAGGCGAAGATCATCCAAAATCCACTGCTGAGTGGCAAACCTTGGTGCAAATAAACAGGTGAGTGTGAGAAGGGCTGATCATCCGGGTCAGGATTCTTTATTCTGAAGAATCTTTCGGAGCACACATTGCAGAATGCCGCCGTTTTCAAAGTACTTCACATCCACATCCGTATCCAGCCGTGAAATCACTTGAAAATCGATCGTTTTTCCGTCTTCTGCTACGGCGGTGACCTGTAATACTTTTCGCGGACTCATATCTTGGATTCCGCTGATATAAAACGTTTCGGAACCCCTTAACCCAAGGTTTTCTAAATTCTCATTTTCTTTAAACACCAGCGGCAGTACACCCATGCCAACCAGATTGCTCCGGTGAATCCGCTCAAAAGATTGGGCAATTACCGCTTTTATTCCCAAAAGGATCGTTCCTTTTGCCGCCCAGTCTCTGGAAGACCCGGTCCCGTATTCTCTGCCTCCCAATACAATCAGGGGCCTGGATTCAGCCATATATTCCAGGGCGGCGTCATGGACAAACATCTCTTTTTTTGCGGGAAATTTTACGGTAAAACTGCCTTCCTTTGGCGCGACCAGCTTGTTTTTTATGCGAATATTTCCGAACGTTCCCCGAATCATCACTTCGTGATTTCCTCTGCGGGAACCATAGGAATTAAACTCTGCAGGAAGAACGTCATTTGCCATTAAATAGCGACCGGCAGGATAATCTTTGGGTATTGCTCCGGCCGGAGAAATATGGTCCGTGGTAACCGAATCTCCCAACACTAAAAGGACACCGGCATTTTCTATATTCGATGGCTCGGCATGCTCGAGAGTGAAATTTTCAAAATACGGCGGTTTTTTAATGTAGGTGGACTGTTTATCCCAGTCAAAGGTGGTGCTTTCTGTAACTTGTAGGGCCTGCCAGAATTCATCCCCGTCAAAAATGTTGGCGTACTCACTCTCAAAAAACTCTTTATGAACATGCTTGTGAACCAGGCTTTGGATTTCCGCGTTGGTTGGCCAGATATCCGAAAGATAGACGGGTTGACCGCCGGAATCGATCCCAAGCGGTTCCACGGTCAAATCGATATCCACTTTTCCAGCCAGCGCCAGTGCGACCACCAGTAACGGTGATGCTAAAAAATTTGCCCGGATACTCTGATGGATTCTGGCCTCGAAATTTCGGTTTCCCGACAGCACCGAGGCTACGGTCAGGTCATTTTCAGAAATCGCTCTCTCAATCTCCGGATGCAGGGGACCGCTGTTTCCGATGCAGGTTGTGCACCCGAAGGCTGCCAGATGAAAACCCAGGGCCTCGAGATAAGGCATCAAGCCGGCGTCTTTAAGATACCGAATGACCACTTTGGAGCCCGGCGCCAGAGAAGTCTTGACATGCGGAGGGGCTTTTAATCCTTTGATCACAGCTTTTTGGGCCAACAGTCCTGCTCCCATCAGGACAAAAGGGTTTGAGGTGTTTGTGCATGAAGTTATGGCGGCGATCACAATGCTCCCGTGGCCGATTGTGGTCGCTTTTCCGTCAAGATTCACGGGATGCTTCCCGGTGTCAGTCACCTTGCAATGGGGTGTCCTGACCGTTCGGCAACCGGATTCGTCGTGAAACGTGGAGATGCCGGCCAGATCCGCGTTTCGATCATAGTTACCCTCCAGTACCGTGGCAAAGTTACCTTTAAGATCCTTTACCTCGATCCTGTCCTGGGGTCGGGCCGGACCGGCAACAGAGGGTTGGACCGAAGAAAGGTCGAGTTCGAGAACTTCAGTGTAATCCGGTTCTTGTTGCCCGGTATAAAATAACCACACGGCCCGGGTATAGATCTCAACCAGATCGGCCTGTTTTTCCCGATGGGTCAGGTGAAGGTATTCTATGGTCTTTTCGTCCACCGGAAAAAATCCCACGGTGGCACCGTATTCCGGGGTCATGTTGGCGATGGTCGCCCGGTCGGGAACCGACAGTTTCTTCATTCCGGGTCCGAAATATTCTACGAATTTTTCCACAACATTGTGTTTTCTAAGCAATTCGGTCACCACCAACACCAGATCGGTTGCCGTGATTCCTTCTTTCAATTCGCCGACCATCTTTACACCGATCACTTGAGGAATCGTCATATAATACGGCTGCCCGAGCATGACGGCCTCGGCCTCGATGCCGCCAACACCCCAGCCCATTACGCCGATGCCGGCAATCATGGTTGTATGTGAGTCGGTGCCGACCAGAGTGTCAGGAAACGCCATGGCTTTGCCGTGGATCGTTTCGACCATGACCACCTGCCCCAAATATTCAAGATTTACCTGGTGACAGATTCCGGAATTCGGAGGAACCACCCGGAAATTGTTAAAACTCTTCTGAGCCCATTTCAATAGCGCGTATCTTTCCCGATTCCGTTCATATTCCTTGGCCACATTTTTTTGTAACGCGTCCCGGGTGCCAAAATAATCAACCTGAACCGAATGATCTATGATCAAATCGACCGGTACCAGCGGGTTGATTTTCATTGGATCGCCGCCAAGATCTTTTACGGCGTCCCGCATGGCGGCAAGATCCACTACTGCGGGAACACCGGTAAAATCCTGCATCAAAACCCGTGCCGGATGATAAGGTATTTCTACCGGTTCGTCATATCGTTTTTTCCACCCGGCAATCTTGAGCACATCCTCTTTTCCGACAATACGGCCATCCAGTTTCCTTAACAGGTTTTCAACGAGAATTCTGATCGAAAACGGCAGGTTATTTATATCTGCAATGCCCTTTTCCTGAAGCAGACTGATGTCTGCAATGTCGTACTGCCTGTTGTTTACCTTGATCTGCCGGATAAATTCCTGTCTTTGCATTGAGTCCCCTCTATTAAAAAATCGGGCCAGACAGCCCGGATTAGATTTGCCCCCGGAGGGGGAGGTTAATTTCTTAATGTTTCGATGGCGCCATGGAGATACGGTCTGATGAAGTGATGGAAAATCAGGTCTGATCATTGATTAATGACCATACTTTTTTTAATTATTATTGAACATCCCGTAAATAAAAGTCAACCTTTGATTTTTTTCAGTACAGGGCAAACGCATTTGAATCCCAATACAGTGAGAACGCTCCGCGACGGCGTGTCTCTCTTTCCAGCCGACTGAAACTTGTGCTTAAGCACCCGTAAGCCCGAGCCGCGCCAGAGTTATTAAGAACATTTCGTCGCTAAATTATCTCATTGATTTTTTAAGTCATAATTATATTCGGCTCGGGCTAACGCGTGCTAAAGCCCTTCAAACAGTCAGTCGGTTTTCAAGAGAAACACGCCGTGGCTACGCTGCACCATAATCTAATTTGTTTACCCTGTTTTTTCAGTAGACCTCATTCAAAAGAGCAAGTTCTTATCATTGTCATTTTTTTTGTGGTTGACAGAACGAATCGTTATTCGTAAAATTTAATTAATTCCGTTATGAAAACGGACAACATCATAAACTGGTTGTGAAT
>JBARSG010000299.1:0-8506 GCA_049644625.1 Desulfobacterales bacterium
CGCTTCACCCTTTAAAAATAATCCAATAAATGAGTCTGTTGATTAATGAGGATCTTCGTTCAAGATCAAGCCTCCGGCCCGTAGGGCCTACGCCCCGGAGGGGCATGCGAAAAAAATAACCGTAGGCATATAGTTGATATTCCGAGGATTATTTTTTGAGCATAACGCAGAGATTGGGCAAAAAGACCATTTATGGATGGACACTAGTTCACGACCGGATTGTATACCCCGTTGAAAGGAGACTGTATATGAAAGAGAGTTTTTGTGTTATTCCTGTGGGCATAATAAAGAAACAGGATGAAAAGGTATGGATAGAAATCTATGAAAAATATAATGAGGCTCTTTTGGGTTTGGATGGATTTTCTCATATAACCGTATGTTACTGGTTTCATGAGAATGACACCCCTGAAAAGAGAAAAATAATGAAGATTCATCCGAGAAAAAACAAGAAAAACCCTTTAACCGGGGTGTTTGCGACCCATTCCCCGTTACGGCCCAATCTGATTGGCATATCCATATGTAACATACTATCGATACAAGGAAATACAATTCACATCGACAAAATCGATGCCTTTGACGGATCCCCGGTTATTGATATAAAATGTTTCATTCCCAGCAGTGCCTTAAAACAAGATATACGGTTGCCAGACTGGGTATAAGGGCAAGATTATGCTTACGGACCTTTCCGGCCAGATTGAAAGAATTACATACACGAACGACGAGACCGGTTTCACCATTGCCAGAGTAAAAGTTTATGGGCAAAAGGATCTTGTAACCGTTGTGGGACACCTTATATCTGCGGCTCCCGGGGAAATCCTCAACATGCGTGGCGAGTGGGTTAATCATCCCAGATTTGGCGAGCAGTTCAAGGTGGTAGAATCCAAGACCACGGTTCCGGCAACCGCTTATGGAATTCGAAAGTATCTGGGTTCCGGACTCATCAAAGGGCTTGGACCTGTCATGGCCGGCAGAATCGTTAAAAAATTTGGAGAACAAACACTGGATGTCATCGAAAATGAAATCCAAAAGCTTTCCCGGGTCAACGGTATCGGCAAAAAACGTATCGCCATGATACAAAAGGCATGGAATGAGCAGAAAGAGATTCGTGATGTCATGCTGTTTCTTCAATCTCACGGAATCAGTTCCGGCTATGCCACGAAAATATTCAAACAATATGGGAATCGATCCATTGCGGTGGTGACAGACAACCCCTATCGTCTTGCAACGGATATTTTCGGGATAGGATTTGTGATCGCCGACCGTATCGCCTTAAAAATGGGATTTCCTGAAGATTCACACTTGAGGGTTGAAGCAGGCATTCTCTATGTCCTCAATCAGCTCTCAGATGAGGGGCACGTTTTTTATCCATATGAACCTCTTATAAAAAAAAGTCAGGAAATCCTTGGCGTTGGAAAAGATGTGGTTGTCAAGGCACTCGGCCATATCGCCGGTGAACGGAAGATAATTGTTGAAGATATAAACAAAAGCATCGAAGAATTTAAAAAAAACAACAAAGCCGTATACCTGACTAAATTTCATTTATGCGAAACCAGCATCTCCGAACGGTTGAAAACACTCCTGACATCGCCTAAATCTATCCGCCATGTCGCATCAGAAAAGGCCATAGATTGGGTCCAAAAACAGCTAAATATTACCCTGGCGGAAAAACAGATCGGAGCCATACAATCTGCTCTTACAAACAAGATTATGATCATTACCGGCGGACCGGGCACCGGTAAAACGACCATTATCAATACGGTGTTAAAAATCTTCTCCAGGCTTAACGTAAGAACCCTGCTGGCTGCACCAACGGGCAGAGCAGCAAAACGGATGAGTGAAACAACGGGCCATGGGGCCAAGACCATTCACCGACTGCTGGAGTTCAGCTTTATTAAAGGAGGCTTTCAGAAAAACCAGGAAAACCCCCTCATTTGCGACCTTCTGATACTGGATGAGGCCTCCATGATTGACACTATTTTAATGCACCACCTGTTAAAGGCCGTTCCGTCTTTTGCGACGGTTATTCTTGTGGGAGACGTGAATCAGCTGCCGTCAGTAGGAGCGGGAAATGTTCTCAATGATATTATTACATCAGGTGCGGTGCCGGTGGTGGAACTCAACGAGATTTTCCGTCAGGCCAAAGCGAGCCGGATTATTGTCAATGCTCATAAAATCAATAACGGTATTCTCCCGTCATTTGAAAACCATGTGCCCAACAACGATTTTTATTTTATCCGTCAGGAAGATCCTCAAAAAGTTCTTGAAATTATATTGGAATTGACAAAGACACGTATCCCCCAACGTTTTGGTTTTGATGCGGTCGACGATATTCAAGTTTTAACGCCCATGCACAAGGGAGTGGTGGGAGCCGAAAACCTCAATATGGAACTGCAGAAAACACTCAATCCGGTTCAAGACGGCATCATACGGGGAAATCGGAGCTTTCGAGTCAACGATAAAGTAATGCAGATCAAAAATAATTATGACAAGGAGGTTTTCAACGGTGACATCGGTAGAATTACCGGTATCCGACCGGAGGAATACCAAGTGACCGTCACGTTTGACGGCAGGGATGTTGCCTACGAATTTTCCGACCTTGATGAAATCGTTCTGGCCTATGCGGTTTCGGTGCACAAATCACAGGGCTCAGAATATCCGGCAGTGGTGATCCCCATTCTTACCCAGCATTATATCCTGTTGCAGCGCAATTTGATTTACACAGCCATAACCAGAGGCCGGGATCTGGTGGTAATGGTCGGTACCCGGAAAGCTCTGGCCATGGGGATAAATAACGACAAAACACAAAAACGCCATACTTTGTTACGACACAGATTGAATGGAACACTTTAACTCTTGCTGGAGGTTATGGTTTGGAAGGAAGTAATCTGCTGTTTAACTTTACGGCTTTCACATTTCGGACATTGGAATTTTTTCTTCTCATATTCAGAAATTTTCATGATCACGGCAAAAGGCTTTTTACATTTTTCACAAATAAATTCGTATGTGGGCATAGTATCCTCTTCTTTTACTTATGAAATGTTTTAAACTTCGAATACAGGATATCGGAGAGTAAAAACCGATAACAACTCATTGAATTGTGACTTAATTAGAATTATACATTCTTATCGATGGAGTATCAACCTATTTTCTCAATCACACTAAAAATCTCCCCGTAAATATTTTTGTCTTTTTGACTCCGGAAATTTTTCAATGGCATACCGCAACATGGTGCGAGGCATCCTTTTATAATATTTTTTCAAGAATATCTCTTCAGTTAAAATATGACGCTTGCCGATTTCTCGCAGCATCCATCCTACGGCTTTATGAATCAAATCTTGGTCATCCGTCAGCAGGATTTTTGAAATTTTGAGTGTCTCCGAGTAGTTATCATGCTTAATAAAATGGAACGTGGACAATATTGCAATTCTCCGTTCCCACAAACTATTAGATTTTGCAAGACGGTAAACAGGTTCTTTGCTTTTGTCCATTAAGAAAGCGCCGACAATTTGGTGAGCCGAGCCGTCAACCAGATCCCAACTATTTATAAATTTCGTATGTTGCAAGTACAGCTCATAAATTCTCTTTTTTACCGTTTCATTCCCCTTTGAAAATTTGCTGACAAGCATCAAGAGTGCAAAAAACCGCTCCTCATGAATCGTGGAGCTGAGTAATTGCATGACTTCCTTTATGGTTATGTCCGGATATTCTTTGACCAGTTTCTTCAATTCAGGAACTCTGACGCCTATGAAAACATCACCTTCACCATACTCACCGGGACCGGTTTTAAAAAATCTCTGTAAGACTTTAGCTTTTGCTTCACTCCCGAGCTGCTGCAATTTTTTTCGAATATCTTTTATTGTCATAATCTTAAACCCGATTTAGCCCTTTGAAACAAATTATCGTATTCAGACAATCCGGTTTAAACATTTCTCCCAAGAGGAAACAAAGGTATTTGTTTTTTCTGCTTGAAGTTAATAAACAGAATGCCTGCTACGACTAACAACAGAGCGATAAGAATATTGACCGTGATCGGTTCCCCCAAGATCAGCCCTCCCAGCATAACTCCTGAAATTGGCATAAAGAAAATAAAAGAATGCAGTGCAACAGCACCGTATTTTTGCAGCAAGGTAAGCCATGCCACAAAACAAAAAGAAGCCGTTACAAGGCCCTGGTACAAGAGAGCGCAGAAAACTTTTGCGTTAATATGGGCGATCATGGCACCGTCCCAAATAAATCCTTCAAGAAAAAAGAAAGGAACCGAAAATATCATGGGATAAAGGACCATATGAAACGGTTTGAAGGCGTGAATAATCCTTTTGGTATACACTGCACTGCAGGACCAGAGAAAAGCTGCAAAAAGAATTATAAAATCACCGATCCGAAATTCGGCTGAAACTCCCTTTGTTTCCAGAAATACAAAAACCACACCGGCAAATCCAAGCGTGATGCCCAGGGACTTTCGTTTGGTAATCCGGTCTCCGGGAATGAAATAATGTGCCAGAAAAAGCGTAAAAAAAGGTTGTAAATTAAGCATCAGGGTTCCACGGGAAGCATTGCTTTTGCTAAGTCCGAGATAAAACAGTGATAGCTGCACGGTAAACACCATAGAGATAATCAGTAGCTGACGAACCTGCCCGCTCTTGACTTTAAAGGATCTTCCGGTAATTCGAGCCCACAGAAAAATCGCCGCCGAAGCCATACCGAAACGGAGCCCTGCGGTGGTGAACACCCCCAGTTCGGAAAGACTGATTTTAATAGCAACGGCATTGGCCCCGAAAAGGACACACAGGCACACGGTAAAGATTGCGGCTAAAAAGGAGAGTTCCTGATTTTGGGGCGTATGGGTGATCATTATCTATATTATTCAATATGAACCGTATCCCCGGGTTTGGGAACAATTGCTGAAAAGCCTTGATTGTTTAAAAATTCTGCAAACGATAGTGATTGATCTTCTTCACCGTGGACCACGGCAATCTTATTAATACGCAAATTAGATTCCTTAAGAAAACGAAACATTTCATTTCTGTCCCCATGGGCGCTGAAACCGCCCAATTTCACCACGTGCGCTTTCAAAGGATATTCTTTGTTGAGAAATTTCAGCAGGGGCGGAGAACCGTTACGACCGGATTTCTCATATTTCGCGCCCTGTTCAATAATACGACGTCCCAGGGTATTTTGAGCCATATAGCCGACAATCAGAATCGTATTCCGCGGGTTATGGATTTTATGGCGCAAATGATGCAGAACCCGCCCGGCTTCGCACATTCCTGAGGCTGCGATGACGATATGCGGTTTCTGATCCCGGTTTAACGCCATGGATTCTTCGACCGAACCCACAAAACGAACCTTGTCAAAGAAAAACGGATTTTTACCTTTTGCAAGAAAAGTTTCATGAGTTTCTCGGTCATAAACTTCAGGATGCTCTCCAAAGACACGGGTAATATTGGTTGCCAGAGGGCTGTCCACGAATATTGGAACCGGCCGGACTTCATTGTCATTATACAGTTCGTGCAGTATGTATAAAAGTTCCTGAGTGCGACCGTATGCAAATGCAGGTATAATAACCGTTCCTCCCCGTTCAACGGTATCTGTAAGAACCTTTTTTAATCTGGGTTTCAGATCTTGTAACGGTTCGTGAAAGCGGTTTCCGTAAGTGCTTTCCATAATCATCAGGTCGATGTTCCGGTCGGTTTCTTCGAAATGAAGGGCCGGATCTTTTATAATCGGTTTATTAAATCGGCCGATATCGCCCGTAAAGCAGATCGTGCGTGAACGACCGTTTTCAATGACCTTGATTATGGATATTGCAGATCCTAAAATATGACCTGCTTCGTAAAACGTGCAGGTCGAGTCTCTTCCAACGACTGTCGGGCTGCGATAAGGATGACCTTCAAAGAAACTGAGGGCGTGCTTTGCATCCTCGGTGGAATAAATCGGATGGACTGCGTCGATGTGATGTTTTTGGATAAGTTCGTTGATTTTTTCTATGTCGAGTTGATGACCGTCTTTTTTTAAAATCTTTTTGATATCGTTTAATTCTCTTTTTGAGTTTCTTTTTTTGCCATGCGACATTTTCTTCTGAGATAAAAGGGACCTCAAGGTTTTATAATTGAGGTAATTTGCGTCTGATTCCTGGATGTGAGCCGAATCCATCAAAAGGTATTCGCATGCATCTTGAGTTGCACGGGTACAGACAATCCGTCCAAAAAAATTGTTTTTGGTTAGCAATGGGATGCGTCCGGAATGATCGATGTGAGCATGTGAAAGCACGAGGCTGGTGATGTGTTGTGGATCAAAGGGCAGCTGCCTGTTTTTTTCTTCGGTTTCTTTGCGACGACCCTGAAACATTCCGCAGTCCAGCAGTATGCGATCATTTTCAGTGGCTATCAGATGCATAGAACCGGTAACTTCCCGAGCAGCGCCATAAAACGTTATATCCATAGTAGTTATCTCCTCTAACTTGTCATTTCATTTGTCCATTCAACATGAAAATCGTTTTTGACAACAGATGCAATGTGTTCGTCGAAATAATAGTGTTCTATGAGCCATTCTTGGTTCCGGTAGTCTATTACCAGATGATTATCGTCGATTATCTTCATAATGCGAGATTTTGAAAGGTCCCTGATACCGGTTCCCGAAGCCTTTAATACCGATTCCTTTGACGTCCAGTAGCGATAAAAAAGGATAAATGGATCTGTGTCTGAAAGTTCCCATTCGCTGTCACAGGCTGTTTTTCTGAAAAGAGCCTGTGAACAGGACCGGATCTTTTCGATATCAATACCGATGGGAGCTGAAGCAATCACGGCCGCAACATATTTGGACTTGTGAGTAAGGGACCAGTAATGCCCATTAAAATGCAACGGGACGCCTTTTTCATCTTTTTTAAGATAGGTTAATTGGATGCGGCTCTTTTTGGCGGATATTTCAAGGGCTTTTCTGGCATGTTTGCTTAGAAAGGAAACCTTTTCCCTGCCTTTAAGCTGTTGTTCTTTATCAGGAACAGCAAGAATTACCGGATATATAATCGGGTATCGGGTATGGGGTTTGGGGTTTGGGATTGTTTCCATATTAATTCGAATTGTGCTTTTCCCTCTGCATCTTGCGCTTTAATTTCAATGCCTCATCATATACCTTATTTTTCGGAAGGCCGTATTTTTGGGCGATAATTTTTGAAAGTTCGGAAAGTTTGCTTTGGTTTTTCTCCAGCGCTTTAATTATTTCGGTTCCAACGGTCTTAATAGAAACTTCTTTGTTTTTTTCACATCCCGTTAAAAGAAGCGTGCATTCGCCTTTTATTGCCGGCCGTGCATTCAAGCTGGAAAGAATTTCAGATAAAAAGCCTCTAATAAATTCTTCATGTAACTTGGTCATCTCCCTGGACAGCACACCGTACCTGTCCCCCATAACAGTTATAATCTCCTTTAAAAATGTCAAAATGCGCCTTGGAGATTCATAAAATACCATGGTTTTGCTTTCACCGGCAAGGTCTTTAAGTTGACCGAGCCGCTTTGCTTTCTTTTTAGCGGGAAACCCAATGAAAACAAAGGAATCGGTTGGCAGTCCCGAAACACTGATAGCGGCAATGGCGGCCGATACGCCGGGAATGGGGCTGACCCTTATACGATTTATGACGGCCTCTTTTACAAGCCTGTAGCCGGGGTCGGATACGGATGGTGTGCCTGCATTTGATACCAGGGCCACCGATGATCCGGCTTTGAGCCTCTTAATCAGATCCGGCGTACGGTCACTTTCATTATGTTCATGAAAAGAGATCATATGACATTTGATATTGTGATGTGCCAGCAGCCTGCCGGTATGTCTTGTATCTTCTGCGGCCACAAGATCGACATGCCCGAGAATATTGAGCGCTCTTATGGTGATATCGTCCCTGTTTCCTATGGGCGTGGCAACGACGTAAAGTATCCCGGGTTTGTTGCTGGGGTGTGACTGCAAAATAAAATCCTCTTTGCTCCGGCGAATTGAATTTTGTGCCATAATCTAAACAGATTAACACTTACAGCGCAACTTCTCAATAAGTTCTGATGTATTAAGGTGTATTAATTGATGATATTGACCCCATAATTTATTGAGAAGTTACCTTCCGGTTCACGTGTAGGCGAGTTCGAAGGCATTTTTAACGATTTCTATATCAGGGTTCTTTTCTGCGGAAAGTATGCTGACCACGTCAAACCGTGCCTTGACATTATGTTGTTTTGAGGCTTTTAGATAGTAAAGGGCCACCATGGAAATTTTACGCTGTTTTTTAGGGGTTACGGCCCATTTGGGATTTCCGAACCGACCGGATTTTCTTGCTTTGACCTCGATAAAAACAAGGGTATCCTTATCTTTTGCAATAATGTCGATTTCGCCCAGCTTGTTACGGTAATTCTGCTCCAGAATTTTGTACCCGTTCTTTTTAAGATGCCTGATGGCTATGGATTCACTTTCTTTACCGAATTGCTGTCGTTTGTTCAGCATCAATCATAAGACCTTTACTCTTTTGTAT
>JBARSG010000300.1:0-7251 GCA_049644625.1 Desulfobacterales bacterium
TCGGTTTGAAAAAGACAGAAAAGACCCGGCGATTGTCGGAAAGGTGCGTGCCGACCTGAGGGATGGAAACAAAGCCGGAGTCAGGGGTGTGCCGACGGTTTTCATCAACGGCCGACCCCTTCGAAAGCGGAGCCTGGAAGGTTTTTCGGAAATAATTGAGAAGGAGTTGCAGAAGGCCGGAAATTCATCGCCCCAAAAAATAAAACTCAAATAAAATTGTATAAACCGGTTCGTATGGTTTTCTTCACGTATCATACAGTATCCATTTTCAAGTCCTTGGCTGGTTTCGATTTGGCATGGATATCTGAAAGTTTGGAGGATTGGATAGTTACATATCAAAGTTTTGGTTGAAAAATTAATAGCATATTCTATCGTCGCAACGCCAGACACAGTCCGTCTCTTTCCGGTGAATGCAGGGGAAGATATGCGAAAAGGTTAACCGACCTCCATTCCGAAGATCTGGAAATCAAACGGTTAAAAGAATCCGCATCTTTGAATCTTACGTTGTCTGCGACCAGCAGCCCGCCCTGTTTCATCAGCCGGCCACAGTGTGGCAGAACTGATGCATAGTGTTCTTTCTCAATATCCAAGAAAATGAAGTCAAAAGACTTATTCATTTGGGATAGTTTCTCCTGAGCATCACCGACAATCATATCAATCTGCCGATCTAACCCGGCTCTGCGAAAATTAGTTTCAGCCCTGGCTGCCATATCCGGATCGTTATCGATGGTGACCAGTCTTCCCCGGGCGGATGCAAACGCCCTGGCAAGAAAAATCGTGGAATAGCCGGTAGCAGTGCCGAGTTCCAATATTCGCTCGGCTTGCGTTGCCCTTGCCAGAATATGCAGCAGTTCGCCGACAATGGGTCCGACAATGGGAATTTTTTCTTTCCGGGCTTCTTCCTCCAGTTCTATGAGCAGTTGATCTCTTTCGGGTACAAACTGTCTGAAATATTCTTCCGGATTGTCTATGAGACCGGACATATTTTCTCCTTAGGGTTCACGAAAAAATAAGTTTACAATTTTAGGAGTCGAGGCGCTCGGCCACTTCCCTGCCCCTGATGCATAATTTTGCAACGGCCCAAAAACAAACCATTGACCTAACCTTGCCATTCAGGTGAAACATGGGATTTTTGTTTTCAATAAAACATTTCTCAATCGGCTTAAAAAATTTGAATAATCCGGTGAGTCGTTAAAAATGACCTTACGTTCATTACCGCGTAAAAATGTGATGCACCGCTCCGACGCATCTATGCAAGTTTTCCTGTGCCTGCTATTTTTATGCCACAAACTCCTTTAAACGTCAATATTTCACCATTGTCCCCGTATCCCGCCTGGCCAGCGTGCCTGGCAGCGGGGATTAAACTGTTTGCCGTAATTGTGATCAGCGTCAATTATAATACCCGTCTAACGACAATTAAAATTCCCGAAATAAGAAAATAAGAAAAAATGGTAAGGCCATTACCTGTGAATCTTTGAACGCTTACCTGTATTTTATGCTTCTTTAATCAAGGATCAAGGTGACCCCAATTCCTTCAGAAATGAGTGTAGTATGCTCCCCTTCCTTTTCCATGAAGGAAAAGTTTCCCGTTTCGTACCAAGTTCTGCAAGCGTTTTATTGCTGTATTATCATTCACTTGCTGAGGCCCGACCCTCACTCACACTCAACATAATTGATGCAGGTTTTAGGTAGGAGAAGAAACGGCTTGTGACGTGCCTGATAGGTGGTCAGTGCAGACCACTTTTTACGGTCTTGGTAAATCCGCAAGGGTTGACTCCGTATCCTCGAAAATTTTAATGCAATATTCGGACTATTCGGAACGCGGCAACAGTATACTAAACACAAGACAGACAATCGATGACACAAGGGATGCCCAGAACATCGGCATGACGCCGTGGCCCACGGCTTCCTGCAAGGCACGTTGGACATCTGTTGACAGCAGTGTCTGAATTTCCGGGCGAAAAATGTTCTCGACATTTTGTTGAATCTGGGAGAAAAGCTCCAGATCGATTTTTTGTTGCAGATCGAAACTCAACACCTTTTCCAGCGCGTTTAAAAACGTGACAGTGACGAGACTGCCGGATATGCCGATACCGATAGCACCTCCGAGTGTCCGGGCAAACTGGTGAGAGGCGGTGGCAATGCCTAAGTTTGAAATGTCGACACTGTTTTGCACGAGAAGGAGTGTGGCAATGGATACAAACCCCATGCCGAGCCCGGCCACGGCTAAAGCGATCGAACATAAGATCAAAGAGGTCGCCGAGGAAAACCATAGGGTCACGGCGCTGCCGACCACCAGAAAAACGCCGCCCAGAATGCTGGCGGTTCTTTTTCCAATCAAATTGACAAGCTGCCCGCAAAACAGCGCGCCGAGTGACCATCCCAGGCTTAAGGGCACCATGGCCAGCCCTAGTTGCGCCGGTGTTTTGCCCAGAGCGCCCTGAATAAATAAAGGACTGAATGAAGAGAGCGAGAAAATCGCGAAACTGGCAAAAAAGGCGGCCCCGTTGCCGACACGAAACCCTTTCAACTTAAAGAAATCGATGGACAGAATCGGTTCTTTGGCCCGCTTTTCAACATGGTAAAAGGCGAAGCCCGCTCCGGCGGTGATCACAAACAGCCCGACAATTTGAAAGGACAGCCAGTCGTAACTGCGGCCGGCCAGCAAAAAAGCGGTGAGCAATGCCAGGATGGTGGAAGAAAGGGTTAAAATGCCCAGATAATCGATGGAAACTGCTTTCCGTTTTTCACGGGTTTCGATCAGATACAAGAATATCCCCAGCAGGGAAACCGCTCCCACCGGTATATTGATAAAGAAGATCCAGCGCCAGGAGAAATAATTGACGATAAACCCGCCGATGGTCGGACCCAGAACACTGGCCACCCCCCACACAAAACTTGCTATGGACATCATCTTGCCGCGTTTTTCCGGCGAAGAGATATCGGACAAAACAATATAGGTCAGGGCAAAACTTCCGCCGGCACCGATGCCCTGAATCACCCGGGATAAAATAAGCTGTGTCATATTCTGGGAAATCCCGGCCGATACAGAGCCGGCCAGAAAAATGCAGATGGAAACATTGAAAAGTTTTTTGCTGCTGTAAAGATCGCAGAGCTTGCCAAAAAGCGGCAGGGCCACCGCGCGGCTCAAAAGATAGGAGGAAAAGGCCCAGCTGTATAGATGAAACCCGCCCAGGTGCGCCACAATAGACGGCATGGCCGCCCCCATCACCAGGGCGTCCAGAGCCCCTAAAAAGAGGGCCAATAAAGCTGCTACAATGATAAAAATACGGTTTTTACGACTGATCAGCAGTTCCGGGGGGAGTGGTGCTTCGTGAAGTTCGGTGTCGGCGTTTAAAGAGGTTTTGTTTTGGTCTTTATGCACGGTTTTGTTTACGATAAATTAGGGTAAAAAAAAGGATTAACTTGAATACTGGCTAATCCCTCCCCCAAGGTTTCTAAGAAACTTTAAACAAGAATAATAAGCAGCGGCACAAAAAATACTTACTTTTCGAGCTCGGCAAGTTTGAATATCCTGTAAATGGTCTCGGCGTGTCGTTCGTCATCTCTTACGTAGACAATACCATGCCGATCTTTCTCCTTACTACAATTTGTTTCCTTACTTTATAGCAGGATAAAGCGGATCGGGGGTCAACCATTTTTTACGGTCTTTGTTAGTGAGCAGGCGGGAAAAGCTTGGCCAATAACCCTGAACCGTGAACCTTTGAACGCTTACCTGTATTTTATACTTCTTTAATCACTGATCAGGGTTTTAAACCCCGTCTCTTTGAATGCCTCTTGTATAACGGAAATTGATCGATATATCAATATATCAATGAACGTCCTTGAACTCCCGGCTATCTGGTTATGGGCCACGATGCCGGCTGAGACCCGGTCGGTGACAGGGTCAGAGAATGCTTTAACTTCTCTTATAAATGTCAATATTTCACCATCGGAAGATCCAGTCGTCTTACCGGATATAAAAGTATGGCACCAGATGTATGGGTAGCCCCTAAAAACATATTTGTTGAGTTATTTACATATTTATGGATGTCCAGGAATTTCCATTCTATGACGAGGGTGGTTTTCGCTTGCTGCGCCACACAATTATAACGCCAATAGCAAATATAGGTAAACTTACAATATACGCAAGGGAAAGCCCCCAATATGAATTGATAAAGAGAAAGAGAGATCCGGAGATTAAAAACAAAATTGCGCCAACTATGTAAGGCCAATCACCAATCATTACAAACCTTTGGTTGGTTTAGCTGTCAGCATAAAACTCAAGATAGCAAAGCGGAGACGAGAATAACATAGGTGTTTCGGCATTTGCAAGATATTGACCGGATTGATGTGGATATTGAAACACCTTCCCAGAAATGTGGACGGCAGGCCCAAGATCCCTGTGAATGCTTACCTGTATTTTATACTTCTTTAACCAAGGATCATGGTTTGACGCCAGTCCCTCAAGGCTTGATTTTATCACCCCTATCTAAAATCGGAATTATATCTCACCGTTGATAGAGATATAAAATGGTGGTTCATACTTTTTATAATAACGAATAACGGATAACAAATAACTTCCAATTGAGCGTTTTCGCTCAATTGGGGTGTTACCTCCAGGGAATCGGGGGGACGTGTAAAAAAGACGGGTTGTCTACAAAGAGTAATAAAAATACTTGCCATAGCCGCATAATGGAAATATTTTATATCTAAAATCCGCATTAATTGTTCGCGAAAGAATGAAAACCGGTTGTTATTTCAATACAAAAAAATATACAATCTGACAGAATGACCGGTACTGTATTGCTGTGTATGTTTATGCAAAATTTAGGCTGTTAATTGACCGAAGGCTATTCAAATTTTAAGGAGGCATAAAATGAAGGTTCTTGTACTCTATTTTTCCAAAGGCGGAAACACTAGAAAACTGGCCGAGGCGATTGCTCTGGGCGTTGAAGATGTTGACGGAGTTGAATGCGTAATGAGAAAGACCGACGAGGTCACAAAGGATGATTTCGTCGAAGCCCAAGGGATCATTGCAGGGTCTCCCGTGTACTTCGGTGTTATGGCAGCGGAATTAAAGAAGGTCTTTGATGATTTCGTTGGTGTGAGAAAGAAGATGGATGGAAAGATTGGGGCTGCCTTTACTACATCCGGAGATCCCACGGGCGGCAAGGAGACAACCATGATGTCCATCATCCAGGCACTTCTCATTTACGGCATGGTGATAACCGGCGATCCCATGGATGCCACCGGCCACTATGGCACTGCCTGCGTGGGGGCGCCTGATGAGGAAACAGTTGAAAATGGACGTAAGCTCGGCCGCAGGGTTGGGGAATTGGCGAAAAAACTGCGGGGGTAGGGACGCTCTTCAGTTTTACAGTTTCAAAGAGCTGTTAAGAAAAAATGGTAAGGCCATTACCCCTGAACTGTGAACCTTTGAACTATTACCTGTATTTTAGACTTCTTTAATCCCTGATGGAGGTTAGACCCCGGTCCCTACAGAATCATCTTCACTGTTGCTGTTTCTTTTTCATTTAAATAATCCCAATTCCTCTGCCAGAACCTTGTAGGGTTTCGGGAATTCCGGCTCGAAGTTCTGGTAGGGTGTCACCGGGTAACGGGCACCTATCTTCTTCCCCGCCTCTTTCATACCCTCAACCAAACCTGCAAGAAGCTGTCCGGGTATAGAGAAAACCATTTCGTCATCCTGGGTCATGGAAAAGATGCGATCACCCATGCCGGGTATAGCGATGCGAGGCACCCCGGTTTTAAAAGGGGCAATGAGATATTCGGTACATTCCACCTTTCCGCCGAAGTTGCCGGAAATACGCGTGGTCTCCATAAATACAAAAGATTGAATCAATCTCATAACCTGAGCAGGGTTGCCGAAAATAGCCACTGTATCCGGATCAAATAAACCTTTTTGTAAAGGAGCCAAGGCTATGGCCTGACATTCTTCATTCTCCAGGCGGATCATGGCTTCAGCCTCTTTAATGCCACCTTCTTCACTTTGGGAAAAGGCCACTTCACAGAAGAGTTTTCCTAGAGTATCGACTGGGCTGGATGCGCCGCTGAAACCAAAGGCTATCATTGCCGGAACACAGATCAAATCTTCCTTAGAGAGTCCTACGGTCCATCCGTAATTCCTGGCCATGGTAACACCCTGGCAAATGGTGATGCGTTTACCCAAAACAGCGGAAGGTTGTCGTGTTTTTTCAGGAAGATCGGCTTTATCCTTTAAAAACTTAACAGCCAAAGGAAACGTTTTCAGCCGCAGGTCTTCTCTTATGAATTGAGCTGTCTCTTGATAATTTAATTGTTCCATAATCCACCTCCCTTTGTTTTCGGGTTGTCCTTTTAAATTTTATAGAAAGCATATTGTGGGCTATTTTTCATTCTTGTTAACCGATTTTTTAGTTTTTTTAAGATTGGTGTCTATAAACGTGATGCATGATAACATGCCTAAACGTAATGCTTATTTTAAAAATAGATTTTAATTGTCAAGTCAAGTAAATCCTATTTCTAACCCTTTTCAAATCACCTTAATCCACTGACAATTATTTCACAACCCTCAACCGGGTTCGGGAGGTTCTGCAGTTCATACATGGCTAATGCACACTCTACACGTATGTTCTTAGATATCCACGAAACCATTGCCCGGAATTATATTTTTCATGGGTCAACAGTAACCTTGACCCGATTTATAATCAAGGATCAAGGTTTAACCCCAGCCCCCAAGCTTGACCCCGTTCACTTAGAACGTTTCACACGATGTCCCCTTGGCCACATGATGTAAATCTCCTATATAGATTTCAACCTTCACCCGTGATCCGAATTAACCAAACTTGCAAATAGAAACTTATAATTTGAGGGGCGTTATATATTAAGATAAAAAAAGGCTCAAAACAACGAACCGGAGGTTTTGAGGTGGCTTTAAAAGTTAAGGATGTTGGTCTGTTTTATAAATGATAGAATTCCAAACCTTTAGTTCACGCCGTTTTTATTTTTCCGCTTCTTAAGAGAAAGCACTCTTTTGTGCAGCCTGATGGATTGCGGGGTAACCTCCACCATCTCGTCATCTTTTATAAAATTTATGGCCCTCTCAAGGGTCATGGGTTTTACCGGCGAGCATACTATGCTTTCATCTTTTCCGGCCGCGCGGATGTTTGTGAGCTTTTTCTCCCTGCTTGGATTTGCACTAATATCGACGGCCTTGTTGTGTTCTCCGATGATCATTCCCTCATAAAC
>JBARSG010000301.1:0-2520 GCA_049644625.1 Desulfobacterales bacterium
GGAATATCCTGTCTTTTGCAACTCTGATTGCCTCTTCAATCGCCCTTTCGGGATCTTCGACAAATTCCAGGGTTGTAATAAAACAGGCATGGTTAAAGGAGTTATCTTCAAAGGGAAGATCCTCTGCAAAACCACGGTGGAGATCCGCACGATTCCCTATATTTTTTAATGCAATATCAAGCATATAAGGGGATGGATCCAGTCCGGTTACCTGTACTCCGGCATCTATAAATGTAAGCAGGCCGGCGCCGGTTCCGCAACCGATTTCCAGAACACTCTCCCCTTTGGCAGGCTTGAGCAAATCGAGCATAAGCCGGTTTTCCAGCTCGGCAACAAACCGGTTATGAGGATTGTCAAACCATTTTTCGTATGCCACAGCGTCATTAAAATCGAAGATATAACCCATACAGAGTCATTTAAATAAAAAAAGTAATTTTATCAAGGAGAAAACGACATTTTCAAAGGGATAAGATGTTTGCTTATACCCTAAATGGGCGAAAGTCGAGGATACCTCAGGTCCGAGGCATCAAGGCCGCAGCTGTAGTCGTCTACCGCAAGGTTTTGATAACGAAGGAGATGGGGTATCATCGGCTTGTCCGCCTCTGGAGGGCTTTCCTGAAAGGTAAATAACATGGGGTTTCTTTTAAAATTATATATCTCATTTATAGAAGAGTTATAAAAATACAGCTGAATTTACAAAATAGTTGATAAATTAATCGCATATAATGTTTTGCTATTTTATTTACGATCATTTAAGGTTATATCTTATTCTGTTCAAATATGACCATTTCATGGCCGATTCCTTGACACATAAACAGCCGTCATACTATATCGTTTTTGGGAAAAACCCATTTTCCATTAAATGCTCATGGAACGGAGTAATTACTGGCTATGAAAGAATTTTTCAAGGTTACGGATTTAAAAAAGGTCCTGGAATACGCATCTGATTTTCCTCGGGTTGAAACTGAAGAAGTGCCGCTCAGTGAAGCAGCCGGAAGGGTTCTTGCCGAAGATATTGATGCGGACGTGGACCTTCCTGATTTTACGCGATCCACCATGGACGGCTATGCGGTCCGTGCTTCCTCGACCTTCGGCGCATCGGAAGCAAATCCCGCATATCTTTCCGTCATAGGCTCTGTAATTATGGGAGAGTCTCCCCCTTTTACCATTGAACCTGGCCAAGCCGCCGGGATTTCAACCGGAGGCATGTTACCAGACGGGGCCGATAGTGTTATCATGATAGAACACACGGAAGCGGTGGACGACATAAGCATTGAAGTATACAGGAGTGTCGCTCCGGGACAGAATATTCTTGAAAAGGGCGAGGATATAGCTAAAAATACTGTCCTGGTTTCCGGCGGGAAAAGACTCAGAGCCCAGGAAACCGGACTTCTGGCAGCCTTTGGCCAAAAGAAAGTCAGGGTTTACAAAAAACCGGTAATCGGTATTATCTCTACCGGAGACGAGATTGTTCCCATTGATGAAACGCCCGGTCCCGGCCAAATTCGGGATATAAACATGTATACCCTCTCCGGTCTTGTGAAAAATGCCGGGGCTGATCCGGTTACCTTCGGAATTGTTCGGGACGACTTTAATGATCTTTTGGAGAAATGCACCCTGGCCCTGGACAAATCAAACATGGTCTTGATTTCAGGGGGAAGTTCAGTAGGCACCCGAGATTTTACCATCGAGGTGCTCACCGCACTTCCTGATGCCCAAATCCTTGTACACGGCATCTCTATAAGCCCGGGAAAACCAACGATTCTGGCCAAATCACACCATCACGCCATATGGGGCTTGCCCGGACAAGTGGTTTCAGCCATGGTCGTCTTTGAAGTGGTTGTCAAGCCCTTCATTGAGCAAATCAGCGGCCTTTCCTTTAAATACAAAAAAGGCTTCAAACTTCCTGCGCGACTGAGCAGAAATATTTCATCTTCCCAGGGGCGAGCCGATTATATCCGGGTACGTTTGAATCAGAAAAACGGCGTGCTTTGGGCTGAACCGATTCTTGGGAAATCAGGACTTATAAACACAATGGTAAAAGCCCACGGACTGATTGAAATCGGGGTAAACACCGAAGGGCTGGATAAGGGCTCCGAGGTCGAAGTGATCCCCATTTAGTCCCAGGGGCTTGGCCCCATAAGCGCTAAGTTATTTTTTGTGCCGGAAGGGCTGTGGAAGGTTTACTGAAAAAGATGAACATCGAACACCGGAAAATGATGAACATCGAACATCGAACGTCCAACATCGAATGATGAATGAAAGACAAAAACAAGGGCAAGAATTTCATTAAAAGAACTTAGGGAGACCCAAAGATGGTTAAAACTTATTCATTAAGGTACCATTAATTAAAAAACCTGAACTACTAAATGATATTTTAGAGGAAACAGAAGAATTAATTAAGATTTTTGTTACGAGTATCAAAACAGCTGAAAAGAAACAGACATAGCTGTTGAATGTTCTTATTGGTTTTCTATTCGATTTTAAAATAATTTGAGGAGCGGAGCGACATCATTATTC
>JBARSG010000302.1:0-5922 GCA_049644625.1 Desulfobacterales bacterium
TTGGAAAAACAATCTGACTTAAAAGGAAAAATTGTGTTCAAAATGGTTATAGATCCTGCCGGTCGCGTCACCAAAGTTGATCCGGATAAAGGCACCAAGAAAGAAAGCGAGTTTAAACGCTGCATGCTCCAAGAACTCAAAAAGCTTCACTTCCCGGCTTCAAAAGGAGGGAAAAAGAGCATTGTTTTGATTACCTTCGTGTTGAAATAAAAATCCAGGAACAGCGACAGGCATAAATCAAATTGGCCGTCTGTCTCGGAAACCGAGGCAGACGGTTATCATTTAGTGCCCGAACGGTTACGTTCTTATCCGTTAGAAAGATAAATACATTCAGGAAAGGAGGTCCTACTTCGGGGTATCCAAGAATGCTTGATCGCGAAACCATTAACCCTGAACCGTGAACCTTTTAACGGTGAACGCTTACAAGATTTCAAACAGTTTGCCCAACATATCATCCGTTATCTGGATTCGTAATACCTCAACCCATTTTCCATTCAACACAAAATATCGCCCGTTCAAATACCCCGCCTTGGCCGTGGGAAAGACCGGTCCGGGTTAGAGAAAGACCGTGATCTGCCGTCAAAATCAGCCTCCGTTTTTGCGCAGCACATATTTTATTCAGCCTGGGCAATTCATTTTCAAGAAATCTGCAGACCGCAACGGGCATCTCGGCCAGCCGCAATAAGGCGGCGTGGGCGCCCTCATCAACCAGAGAAACCCGGATCACGGCAGGTTTGTCAGGTGCAAAGGGAGGAACAAGGTCCCCGAGTCCATGGATTTCGTTCCCTTTAAGGTGATGATACGGGATATCCCGTGAACTGAATTCATCCATGGCATCATCGAAAAATCCGAATAGAGCAGAAATCGCAGGCCCTGTTTTGGGAGAGCGTTAATGTCATTACAAAGAATCTGACGTTTGAAGAATGTTCGTTCGATAAGGATTATTTATTCAAGGCGATTTCTTCGGACTCCAGTTGTTCGGCAAGATCTAAAGCCTGATTAAAAAACATCACCCTGATACAACCTCTTTAGAAAATCCTCCACGGGCAGAACGTCTAACCCATCAAAATGATACGCTCTTTTGCCTGTGTAAATGCCAATCATCTTATCTACATGAATACGGTCGGATTTGTTCAGCGAACGCATGGTACGTTCCCATTTCCTGTCCCATTTTTCCGCCAACTTTACTTCCAGACAGATAATGTGGGCCTTGGAGTATGACTGACGTTTCCGGGTTTCAATAACAAAATCAATTTCGGCTCCACTGCCGGTCCGATAGAAATAAATAGGCCGGTATTTGTTATGGGTAAGGTTGTAGACCCTTAATTCGTGGTAAATCATGTTTTCCAGGACCGTGCCTTTCCAGATTTTGCCAACTGGATCGAAAAGAAGACCCGCGGCCGCTCTGGCAACGCCAGGATCAAACCAGTAAAGTTTTGGATGGGTTTGTTCCCTGACCTTAACATCCGGTCGATAGGCTGGAAGAAAGTGTCCAAGGAGCGTATCTTCCAAAATAGAAAAATACACGTCGACGCTGCTTCGCGGTACGGCGGCCTCACGAGAAATGTTCTGCCGGTTTAACAATTGCCCATTTAACTGTCCGGCAATGCTCAAAAAGCGTAAAAATGGGGGCAGACTCCTTACAATGCCTTCTTCCTTGATTTCCTCTTTAATATAAGTATTCACATATGAGTTCAGAATATCGGCTGCATTTTTCCGGTCCAGTTGAACATATGGTAAAAATCCCCATTCAAGTGAAAACTCAGCATCAAAAAGGTCACCAAGTTCTGTGGAGGAAAAAGCGTTAAGGTAACGGGTAACAGCCCGACCGCCTAAAAGATTGACGCCGCCCCTGCGTAGCTTTCTAGCTGATGAACCGCATAAGGCAAACCGCCACCCCTTTGTCTCCATAAGCCGGTGGACCTCATCAAGAAGATGAGGAATTTTTTGGATTTCATCAATAACGACCCAGGAGTCTTCCGGTAGATCTCCGGCCATAGCTTCCAAATGGCCGGGATTTTGGGAAAGTTCCAGGTACAAACTGGAATCGAGCAAATCAAAAAAGAACGCGTTGGGCAATACTTCTTTGAGCCATGTGGTTTTACCAACTCCCCTTGGACCGAAAAGGAAAAAGGAACGGTCGGGAACCTTAAGCAGTCGGTTTATGAATACTTTTTTCATGATGCAATTATACATGCATTTTGTAAAATTGCAATGCAAAATTACAACTAAAATGTAAATTTGATGATTTATGACCTGAAATTCAGGCATGAGATTATTTCAGGCTTCTTAAAAGGGTAATAATTTCCCGGCCAAATTCATTTTTCTGCCAGTTTTTCATTCCTTTTATTCTATGGATGGCTCTTCTATCCACGGGGTTTTGTATTGCAATGGAGGTAATGAGCACATTATTACAAATTATCCCGGGCTCTATTTTAAGCGCTTTGGCTTTTGAAGCTCTCCAGAATTTTAGGGCTTTTATCCGTTCCGGAACTTCATAGGGCAATGCCTTCGCTTTTTTTTTCGGATACACCGGAAGTTTGCTTTCAGATATTTTCAACGCACGGGCCACCGTTTCAATCAAATCATTGCCGTACATATTGATCTGTTTTCCACTCAACGCCTTTATTCCTTTTAAGCGGCGTAAGGTTACCGGTTTTGCGGTTGCAATTTTCATAATTGAGTCGTTGCCGATTATTTTAAATAGCGGCTTATCTTTCTTTTCTGCGATACCCTTGCGAAACTGCAGCAACGCTTCAAGCACGGCAAGGCTTTTCGACTTAAGCCATCCCGCGCCTTTGAATTTTAAAAATAACGGCTCTTCATCCGATAAAACCGGTCTGACCTTGCTTAAAGCATCGCATTCTTCAAGCACCCAGTCCAGACGGCATTTTTTTTCAAGCTCTTTTTCACAAACTTTGGAAAGTTTAAGAAGATATATAACATCTCCGGCAGCATAATCGATCATCTCTTTCGGCAACGGCCTTTTGGACCAGTCTTTTTTCTGGTATTTTTTGTCAAGATTTATGTGTAAATATTTCTCTATTACAGCTTCAAGCCCCGTTTCCTTAATCCCAAGGAACCGGCATGCAAGCTCGGTGTCAAAAAGATTATTTATCTCAATACTAAAATCCCGAAAAAGACTGCGCACATCATAATCAGCCCCGTGAAAAATCTTTTTAATATCAGGATTAGAAAAAAGCGGTTTAAGGGAAGATAAATTTTTAACCTGTAGCGGATCAACCACAATAGTCGATTTTTCTGTGGCCATCTGAACCAGACAAACCTTTTCTTGAAAATGGTACATGGAGTCTGCTTCCATGTCAACGGCGATGGTCTTTGTCTTTTCAAGGGTTCTTACCGCTTTTTCAAGTCCGGCTGCGGTATCTATAATCTTATAGTTGGCTCTCATTCGATTTTCACTTGACCCAATGGATTATTTCACCTAATTTGATCAATTTGACTTTTTTTATATATTAAACAATAGTAAATATATCCTTTGTAACTTTGATGAATTCGTAAAAAGTGAAACGTGAAATGTAAAACGACTACATTTAGTACATTAAGAGGCAATATTACACAACATATAAACTTTTCACGTTTAACTTTTTACTTTTTACGGAACTATTAACTTTGTGGCAAATATTTTTTCTTCTCTCCGAGCCGTAGGTTTACGAGCCGGAGGCTGGCTTGTCCAGATAAGGTGATCGTATAATGGTAAACATAACATTTCCCGACGGCAATATAAAGAGTTTTGAAGACAGCCCTACAGGTTTGGATGTAGCGAAGAGTATTTCAGAGGGTTTCGCACGTAATTGCATCGCCATGGAGCTCAATTCCGATCTTGTAGATTTAAATACAAAAATTGCCCAAGATTCCCAAATCAGGCTGATCACACCCAAAGATCCGGAAGCCCTAAAAATCCTCCGCCACAGTGCTTCCCACGTAATGGCCCAGGCGATCTTGCATCTTTACAAGGATGCCAAATTGACCATCGGACCGGCCGTGGAAGACGGCTTTTATTACGATATCGATATGGAACCGGTCTCGGAAGACGATTTTGAAAAAATCGAGGCCGAAATGAAAAAGACCATCAAAGCCAAACTCCCTTTTCGGCGGGAAGTGGTCTCAAAATCCCAGGCATTAGAGTTTTACAAAAACGAGCCGTATAAACTCGAAATGATATCAGAACTGGAAGAAGGAACGATTTCATTTTACAAACATGACGATTTTACGGATTTATGCCGAGGTCCGCATCTTCCCCACACAGGATTTATCAAAGCCGTAAAGCTTATGAAGGTTTCAGGCGCGTACTGGCGGGCGGATCAGACAAAGGCCCAGCTTCAGAGAATATACGGCACGGCCTTTTTCACAAAGAAAGAGCTTGATGAGCACTTACATTTTCTTGAGGAGGCAAGAAAAAGAAATCACCGCAAAATCGGTATAGCGCTCGATCTTTTCAGTTTCCACGATGAAGCGCCGGGCATGCCCTTTTTTCATGCCAAAGGCATGGTTATCTGGAACGCCCTTTTGGATTACTGGAAAGAGGAACACAGGACCGCAGGCTATGTGGAAACAAAAACACCGATCATGCTCAACCGCAGCCTGTGGGAAAAAAGCGGTCACTGGGACAATTACCGCGAGCATATGTATACCGCTATGGTTGATGAGGATGAATATGCCATTAAACCCATGAATTGCCCCGGCGGAATGCTCCTGTATGGCATGAGGCCCCACTCTTATAAGGATTTGCCGATTCGGGCTGCAGAAATCGGTCTTGTTCACAGACATGAATTGAGCGGTGTGTTGTCCGGTCTTTTCAGGGTCAGGGCATTTCATCAGGATGATGCCCATATTTTTATGACGCCCCACCAGATAGAAGATGAAATCCTGGGCGTCCTTAAACTGGTAGAACGAATATACAGCACCTTTGGACTCGGATTTCATCTGGAACTTTCCACCCGTCCTGAAAAGTCCATCGGAACCCATGAGGAGTGGGAAACCACAACACAAGGGTTAACATCTGCACTCAACACCTACGGTCAAGAGTATAAATTAAACGAGGGGGACGGCGCTTTTTATGGCCCCAAGATAGATGTGCATATAAAAGATGCGCTCAGCCGGACCTGGCAATGCGGAACCATCCAGCTTGATATGTCTCTGCCTGAAAAATTCAACCTTTCATATATTGACAAAAACAATGGAAAGCATCGTCCCATCATGATCCACAGGGTCATTTACGGATCCATAGAGCGATTCTTTGGTATTCTGATTGAACACTTTGCAGGAAATTTTCCGCTGTGGATGGCCCCGGTCCAGACGGTTATTCTTCCCATAAATGATGACCTTGTAACTTATGCAAATGATATAAAAATAAAACTTGAAAAAGCCGGACTGCGGACAGAAGTGGACCGTAGAACCGAAAGTCTGAACAAAAAAGTTAGAGATGCTCAGCTAAATAAAATTCCGCTTATCCTGACCATCGGTAACAAGGAAAAGGAATCCGGAAGCCTTTCTGTAAGGACCCTGGACGGCAACGTCAGGTTGGGAATCACCCATGAAGAATTTTTAACCAGGGTTCTTTCACATATCAATAAGAGAAAGCTTGACCTTGAGATTTTTGAAGCTTAGTTGCTTATGCCAAAAAACGCCGGTGTCACAACACATAAAATCAAATGGTGCGATCTGCGCTGTGAGTATGCCGACTTTGCAAAGGTTGACGCTCTGGATGGAAGCTGCCGCACTTTTCAGTCACTCTGGTGTAACACACTTAAAAAGCATGTAACTAAAAACGCACCCTGTGAAATCTTGTTCGGAAAAAGACGGCCGACAACCAAATTTTAAAATTCAATTGAAAAATTTCTTAATTTACTGGTTTCCGATTATCCTTTACTGTCTTTTAATTTTCATTCGGTCTTCGTA
>JBARSG010000303.1:0-2042 GCA_049644625.1 Desulfobacterales bacterium
AGAGAATACAAAATTGATATCTTCCAGGTTGCCCATGCCTTTTGATAAATCTCTCCATTTCCGCCATACGGAAACAAACAAGGACGAAAAAACAAACAAAGGGGCTTGTGGACTTTGTCATCACGAATATGATGAAAAGGCGAAGAAACTGTTTTATGCCAAAGATAGAGAAGGTTCATGCCGGTACTGCCACATGAAGGAGACCAAAGATAACCGGATGTCCATTAAATTGGCGTCCCATTCAGGTTGCATCGATTGTCACAAAAAGGCAGTGGCCGAGAAAAAGAAAACCGGTCCTATCAAATGCGCTGGATGCCATGATGCCAATATGCAACAAAAAATTGAAAAGCTTGCGGAGGTTCCAAGAATCGAACGGAAACAGCCTGATATCGTCCTGATCCATGCAAACAACCAGAAAACAAACGAAGATGACCGGATTTCCAGAATGAACCCTGTTCCTTTCGATCACAAGGCACACGAAGGATACGATGATACATGCCGTGTATGTCACCATGCAAGCCTGGATTCCTGTAGCAAAAAATGCCATACCCCGACAGGTTCAAAAGAGGGAAACTATGTTAATTTTGAAAGCGCCATGCATCAAAAAGGTTACAAAAAGAGCTGCCTGGGCTGTCACGAAATGAACAAGAACCAAGCGAATTGCGCGGCCTGCCATTCCTTAAATGCGGAAAATCCCATGATAGAGACTTCCTGTCAAATATGCCATATGAAACCACTGCTAAAAAATTCACCGGCAACACCTATGGACGAAAAACTCATGGCTGAAATGCTGCTTAAGTCAAGAACGGCCGCATCCGACAGTTACAAAGATGAAGATATCCCTGAAAAAGTCATTATCAAAGAACTGGCAGAAGAATATGAGCCCGTTGAACTTCCACATCGAAAGATCATTAAAACACTTTTGAACAACATCAAAGACAACACGTTGGCCGGTTATTTTCATGCAGAAAAAGGTATGGTTTGTCAGAGCTGTCATCATAACAGTCCGTTAGACACGAAACCTCCTCGATGTGGCAGTTGCCACGGCAAACCGTTTAATGAAGGGAACATATTCAGACCGGGAATCAAGGGGGCTTATCACCAGCAATGCAATGGATGTCACCAGGTGCTTAAAATTGAAAAACCAACATCTACCGGATGTACCGATTGCCATAAGACGAAAAAAAAATAAGAAAATACTGTTTTTAAAGCCTGTGAGGGGACTTTTATGTCTATATCACGAAGAAAATTTTTGGGTTGGATGGGGGCAGCAGGACTGAGCACCGCTTTTGGTTCTCCTGTGCATGCTGCGGCAAACAAACATTTTAAAGGTTATCCTGATAGCCTTGGCGTTCTCTTTGACAGTATGTTGTGCATCGGATGCAGAAACTGTGAGGCAGGATGCAACAAAGTCAATGGACTGCCGCCGCCTAATCAACCGTTTGATGATCTCACAGTCCTGAGTAAAAAACGAAGGACAAATACCAGGACATTTACAGTAGTTAACCGTTATGATCATTCCGAAGGGATAAAAAACCCCTTATTTCGCAAGATACAGTGTAATCATTGCCTCGAACCTGCATGTGCATCCGCATGCTTTGTCAGGGCCTTTACGAAGACGAAAGAAGGATCGGTTGTATATGACCCTTCCGTGTGCGTGGGATGCAGGTATTGCATGATCGCCTGTCCTTTTGAAATACCAACCTATGAGTACGATAAGGTGCTAACTCCTCGAATCAGGAAGTGTACCATGTGTCACCCACGGGTTATTGAGGGTAAGCTTCCTGGATGTGTGGAGATATGTCCAAATGAGGCTCTCACTTTTGGGAAACGCAAGGATTTGATCAAAATCGCTCGGGAACGCATCAGAAAATATCCGGATCGTTATGTAGATCATATATACGGTGAACATGAGATGGGCGGGACAAGCTGGCTCTACCTTTCCGGCGTTCCGTTCAAAAAGTTAGGAATGCGTGAAGATCTGGGTGTTACGCCGGCGCCTGAATTGACCGCCGGGGCCCTTAGTACGGTCCCGATGGTGG
>JBARSG010000304.1:0-3023 GCA_049644625.1 Desulfobacterales bacterium
GCCGGGAAGAGGCACGAAACAGGAGGCAGGTTGACAGTACCAGCGGTAAATTTGCTAAAAATACGGCCTGTAAAGGGGTAACCAGAAAAACAAGGGCAAAGGAAAACAGGGCGCCGCCGGACACATCGCCGAGATTGTCAATGATATATATACGGGTGCCGGGATAATCCGGATTTTCGGTTCTTATGACAAAAAAACTGTACGGAAGGACAAAACCGAGCACAAGGCAATAGGGCGCAATGGTAAAAAAGGTAAAGGCCAGGGTGGGATAAAATCCCACCGAGCTCCCGTGAATAAAAAAAACATCACGAAACTGACGAATGATCAAAATTTGAGCAGCAGGCAGGCCTGCCAGAACAAATGAGAGCCAGCCCAGACGGTTGACGGTGGCCTTCCACAAGCGCCTTGTAACCCATCGGGCCAGGAGAGTGCCGATTCCGCCAAGGATCAGCCAGTTAAAAAGAATCAGGGCAATGATGAACTCATTGCCCTGGAATTGTGCTAAAAATTCACGAATGATCAATAACTGGGTCACTACAGAGGAAATGCCCGTGGCTATGACCACCCGTGTTATGGCACGTTCACTTTTCCTCTTCAAAATATTGAACCTGATAGGTCAAAATTTTAAGACGGCTTTTTTCCCAGTCATCGGCAGGCAGGCCGGCTTTCATGCAAAGATGGGAAAGAAACTGCTCAGGCCGGGGCAATTGCTCCCAGACCTGGGGCAAAAAAGTTGCGTTTGCCGACCCCTTGCTAAGAATAACGCCGTCCACATGGACCCGAAGTTTGGAAAGTAAATCTTTGCTATCCCCATATTTCAAACGATGGGGTTCGGTAAGGATACTGATCTCAATATCCATCTGATCGAGTTCATGGGCTTTCAAAGCGGAGAAACGGGGATCGTGGAAAGCGGCATTGATGGCGTTGCGCTTTATTCCGGCCAGGATCGATTCGGTGGAATCCAGGTTACCGATACACCCTCGCAACTGTTTGTTAATGGTAAGGGTTACAAAGGTGCCCCTGTGCTCCTGAAAGGCGATGTCGGCCAGGGTCTCGGGATCAACCGTAATCGATTTTTTACCCAGCCTTTCCGCAATGGTCTGCCGGGCCAGCCTTACCAGTGCTTGCCCCTGATGCTTTTTCAAAGTCTGAGAGGGATCAATACTGTTTTGCATGGATGAACCTCCATAAAAAGCTATGGCCGCATAGCCGACAACCCTCGAGTGGTCTCCTGCCGTGTCTCCGCTGTTTGAATAGTGGAGAAGCATGGGTTGCCATCCGTGTCGGCGAGCCATATTTATCACAACCAGAATCGGTATTCTGCCGCAGGCTGCATTTTCACGTGTCAGCAGTTTACCGGCGTTAAGATTTAATATCATATTGATGGTTTCCCGGTCTCTGGCCACCGCCTCTTGATAGGAAAGATAGTGGGACAAATCCGAGCTGGCCACCAGCAGTGTGTTTTGATCAATTAAAGGATCGAGCGCAGCGGAAACCCGGTCCGCAAGATCACTGTCCTGACCCAGGACAATGGGTATGAGTTCGAATTTTTTTAGAAAATATTGAAGAAACGGGAGAACCACTTCCACGGAATGCTCGAGCCGGTCGGAAGCCGGAATCGCTTGAAACAGGTGGTTATTGCTGCGCAGCATTGCTGCATCTTGATTTAGCGGAATCAGGCCCAGAGGAGTTTCATAGGCGGCCACATCGCTGATGGCGCCGCCTTTGAATCCCACGCGATGATCCGGCGCCATTACGATGACTCTTTTGAATTGATTTTCCTTTAATACCAGTGAGATATGCGCCGCTGTCACTCCTGAATAAATATAACCGGCATGGGGCATGATCAGAGCCTTGAGGGAGGTATGAGGAGGAAAATGAATAGGGGTCTGCTTAACCCTGCCGGCGAGGTGTTTAATGAAAGCCGTTAACTCGGTATGTGTTTCAGGATAAAAACTGCCGGCATGTACAGATTTGCGGATTTCATCGGCATTGACTACGCCAACCTGGAAAAGGGTCGCCAGGCAGAGAGCAAAAAGAACCATAAAAAATAAACTGAAAATTCGCTTCATGGCAGGATCCGCTATTTTATTTAATTGACCATTCTGCTATTATTAGTTAAGCAAATGGACCTTTGAAATTTCTCAAAATGAACCAGGTTGCTCGCAAAAGACTTTTTACGAATGCATCAATTTTAAATCTAATACAGAATTTTATCAAGTACTATCTTGTGTCTGGTATGCAACCCATCCTTCTCTGCCGCGAATCTTTCCAGCCACAAGGGTAGCATAGTCTGTGGGCATTTGTTCCTGTAGAAATGTTCCCAGAGGGATAAAGGATATTTTTCTTGATAGGGCCGTCTTTAAAAAGTGTTCGAACATTTCAGCACAGAATATCCCCTCGACTTCTGCATGAATAGTCAGGACATTCAATTTCTCCGGTTTCATCAGAGACAATATATATTCATTGTAATTACTATCCGACACTCCTTTTCTTCCGATTACTTCATCATAGGTAGGCAATGTCACGGGAATCTGGGGTTGCGAGAGTTTCTTCCCATCAACCAGGGGGAGAAAAATGCTTTCGCCCCTGCAATCACTGTTATAAACAAAAGGGAATTTCTCTTTTTCCATTAGTACAAGGTCATTGCATTTCCATGCCGGGGAAGCCGAGCAAACCGGAATCTTGCCGAGAATAGGTGCAAGCTGATCAACCCCTTTGCGAAGATGATGCCTTATAGCCTGCTGATCCATCCTGTCGATATGGACCTGCCAGGCGTGATGATCCCAGGCGTGCAAACCGATTTCGTGACCCTGGTTCGCGGCAGAACGTATTATATTGGCCAGTCTTTTTCCGATAGCCGGCCCTGGAAGAAAAGTCCCTTTAAGCAGAATATCCCAGCCATACAAGCTTGCCGCTTTTGAGCGCAGCATTTTTTTAAAAAAGGAGGGGCGCAGCAGACGCCACAGGTGACGCCCCATATTATCCGGACCAACGGAAAAAAAGAATGATGCCCGTATAGA
>JBARSG010000305.1:0-20179 GCA_049644625.1 Desulfobacterales bacterium
CAGCTGCATTGCTCACGGAGATTGGCCATCTCCAAAAGATAAGGATTAAGACCGGCAGATTGCATCATCTGTCGAAAAGTGGGTTCATGAAGTCTCGGTGAACACGAGGCAACGACAATGCGCTCCAAGCCGTGTTCCTGAATATCCTGCCGGATTTCCTGTTGACCCGGCTCGGAACAGGCGTAAGCGATATCCTTTGAAATAACAACATCCTCAAGCCGGGACGCTGTTTCGGAAACTTTTGGACAGTTCACCGTCCGAGCGATATTTGAGCCGCAATGACAGACATAGACGCCGATACGCATCTGCGGTTTCGTATTTATTGAAGTAACAGGTTTCATGTTCATTCCTTAAATAATTTCCAAAATTGCTCCAGTGTAAACGGTTATTCCCAGCAAATGGTTTTTGCAATAATAGCGGTCAAGTCTATCATCTCCATCTTAAGTTCTCCTCCGAGAAAAGGATCTTCCATGGCACAACGGAGATGAATCTGACATTTGGGGCAGGCGGTGACCAGAAGATTACTTCCGGTTTCATTCGCCTGTCTTAAGCGTTTGACCTGAAGTGCCTTGCTGAAAGCATCACATCCGGTCCAGGCGCAATTCCCGCAACATATGGCCGACTTTCCATTATTCTGCATTTCCCGGAAGCGGTTTGGTTTGAGGCGCCGGATCAATTTTCTGGGAAGGTCTGCAGGAGCTTCAAGCCAGTTTAAACGACACGAATCCTGAAATGTTATTTTTTTATCAATTTTTTTAAAATCTATGGCGCCTTTGCTGATCTCTTTTTCAAGAAGTTCATAGATATGGGTTACCTTGAAATTTAATTTGATCCCATGTTTTGGGTAATCATGGGCCAGTGTCCTATAGCACTCCGGGCAAGCAGTAATCACCTCCTCGATTCCAAGGTTATGGATCGACTCCACATTCATTGACGCTAATTTTAAAAAGTTTTCTTTATCTCCCGACCAGAGAAGATCATGTCCGCAGCATCGCTCATCCTGGAGCAGGGCCGGTTTAATATCGAAGAAATTGAGAAGACGAAGACTATCTTTTAAGATATTAAGGGTTTCAACGCCCAGATGGTTTCTGAAAAATATGTCAAAGTACGGGCTACAACCGCCGAAAAAAAGGATCTTACTCTTGGAATCAACTGCCACATCTTGGGGCAGCCAATTCCATCGCTCTGTTTTGAGACCGGGCCAAGTCATGGCACGCATCAGAGACTGAAAAAAGCCACCGTGCGCCTCATGAGCATTTCCCCCGTTTTTTCTAATAACGTGGCGAATATCGCAGATAAACTCGGGAAAATTAACTGCCGATGGGCAGCGGTCATAACAGAGGCCGCAGGTCAGGCAGGACCAGATATCTTTGTTTACAGAAGGAGAGTCAATATCACCGGCAATAATGAAATTGACCAGCTCCCGGGGCGAGAATGGTTTGCCGATCAATGCCAGGGGGCAGGCGGAAGAGCATTTCCCGCAGTCCTGACAGGCAAAGGCATCATGATAAGAAACGATATCGGCCAAAGACTCCCGGCTGACACCTTCTGATTCCGTTATTGGGATCGGAAACATGGGACTCGGGCCCAACGACCGGATTTGATTGCAAAAGTCATTCAAGAATTTCAATAATAGATCCGACTCATCCGGGAGAAATGTGACATGCCGCAACCGTTCTTTTCCCAGGCCTAAAAGTCCGATAATATCCCTCGTATCTTCGGTATTGTCACGGGCAGTAGCCGTACCGCTGCCGTATCGGCAGGTTCCGGGTTTGCACCCTAACAAAACCACACCATCCGCTCCCATTTCAAACGCTTTAAATAGAAGGGATTTGCTGATTCTTCCGGTGCAGGGAATCCGAATCATACTTACTTCATCGGGAATTTCACTTCCGATGTCCTGAAGGGTTTGGAAAGCGGTATGCGGCCCCCAGTTACATAAAAATAAGATTATTTTAACGTCGTCCATTTTTTACGTCAGCAATATTTTTTCAAGTGTCTGTTCGAGAAATTCCTGGTTACGATACGGGCTGTCCACGGCATTGGTGGGACATACGGAAATACAATTGCCGCAGCCTTTACACAAAGTCTCGTCCACCCAGGCGGCCCATCCGTCAATAGCGTTTCTGTGCAATGTCACCGCCTGATAAGGGCAGACGCGGATGCAGCGTCCACAACTTCGGCACAGGCTTTCATCCACCACAACGGTATATCCTTTGTTATGGCGAGGTTCGCGCGGCATAATGGCTGCTGCCTGGGCTGCAGCGGCAGCGCCTTTTTTCCGGTTAGAGACATTGAGGCCCGGCGGTTCAGCTAAAAAAAGTCCGGAAATGGCGGTTGAACCCGGATAAAAGAATGGTATTCCGGGGACGCCCATGTCCTGCATAGAAGAAGACACGGTTCTGCCCGGCAGGCCTTCCTGGTGAATATACTTGATCTTCTTTCTTGACTTTTCATCCAGGATGACCGCCCCCACAGTCATTATCTGTCGGGAATCGCCTGATTCTGCGATGATGTGAAAATTACCAAGAGTCCCGCTCAATTCTTTGATGGAAAAGCCTCCGAAACTATGCACATTGGGATGATCAGAAATTTGAATTGGCGGTTTTTGCGACCGTGGGAACCAAAAGACCTCCAGTCCTGCTTGGGCAAGGGTCAGAGCACTGCTTACGGCGACTTCGGATGTCCCAATTACCGCCGTAGTGAAATTATAGTTTCTAATAAGATCTGGAAGCGGTTTTAATCTTCTTGCCCGATTCATGGAACGATCGATGAGTCCGGTAAATTTTTTCACGGCCAGGGAATGATTCCGTTTTAAAAAACGAAGGACTTCTCCTCTTAAGTTACACGTCTGCACCATTGAACGACTGATCCCTGTTCCGGTAAATAAGGCGTTTTTCAGGCGGCTTCGCTGGTCCGTACAGGCGCTGCAAATAAAATTGAGCGGGCAGCATACACAGGATGCAAGTACCACCCGGGTGAGTCCTTTTTCACGAATCGTCCGGATAATACTAGAGGATCCTTCATGAGTGCAGGCCGAGTTTACAATTTGGGCATGGACCACATCCTCTTGAAATTGTAATGCCGAGACATATTGACTCATATCATCAAGCCATCCAAAGGTATTATTACATTTGCAGACAAAAATTCCCAGACGGATTTCCGTAGAAAGCCCCGGATCAGGAGTGGAAAATGACAAACCATACCCTTTTGGCCGTTGGAAGGTTCCCCCAAGCAATATCATGGCCTGGGAAGCCGCTGCAAAACCGCGAACAAACATGGCGTTAACATCCGGTTTCGCCGTTTTGGGCCCGTACACTCGGATGACATCATCCCCCTTGACCGTCGGGGCTATTTCCGGGTCTGCAATGATGACCACACCGGTTTGCTCAATGGTTTCTTCCGGTAATTGTGCATGGTTTATCGCATGAATTGCACCACAGGCATCAACGCACTGGAGACATTCGCTGCAAACTCCGCATTGGAGACAACGGGCTGCTTCCAAAAAAACCTGTTGTTCACTCAAGCCCATGGAGACTTCCAAGAAACTATTCTTGCGAACCGCAGGTTGCCTTTCCGGCATGATCGTTTGTGCCTGCGAAGGTATATCCGCCGGAATTTCCGGAAAATCTTTGTCCTCCGGTCTTAAGGGCCCAGGATAAAAGGCCTCCTCTTTACAAATATTGCCATGAACGATACGGGCAACCCGCCGGCCTGCGGCCATGGCTTCAACAACGGATGAGGGTCCTGAAACCGAATCTCCTACAGCATAGACATCCGGTAAATTCGTACGCAAATATTGATCAACCTCAATCAAGCCTCGTGCCGAGACATCAAAGCTGAATGAATTGTTCTTGCCCTGCAGAGCCCCCCTTTGACCGATGGCAACAAAAGCCCGGTCAAACTCGAGTTCAAAGGGCGGACTATCCGGAATAATGACCGGCCAGGGGATACCCTGGGCATCGGGTTCTCCGGGTTTGGTGGTCATGCAACGCAGCCCATGGAGCTTAACGTTTTGACCTAAAAACGCAATGGTCTGGGTGCAGTCCCGAATGAGAATTCCTTCTTCTTTAGCGGCCCGAATTTCTTCGGTATTGGCAGGGATCAACTCTTCAGGGAACCAGGATAAAATTGTGACAGCGGCACCCAGACGCAAGAGTGTGCGGGCCAGGTCAAATGCGGCGTTGCCGTCCCCAATCACCGCTACTTTTTCATCCAGCGCTTTTATTTCGTTGCGATAAAAGCGCCCCAAAAAAGAGAGACAACCTTCAACACCTTCCAGCGTTTCTCCGGGCACACCTAATTTTAGATCAGACCACGTCCCAATGGAGATAATGACAGCGTCAAAGTCTTTTTTGAGCAAATCCATATCACGGGCCAGATCAACGGAATGGCCGATAATAAATTGTACGCCCAGTTTTTTAATATATTCAAGATCATTATCGATGATATCCCTGGGCAGGCGATGACGCCCAATCCCGTAACGGAGCAACCCGCCGACTTCTTTCTCTTTTTCGAAAACCGTTACCTCATAGCCGAATCGGGCCAGGTCCGCAGATGCAGCAATCCCGGCCGGACCTGAGCCGATAATGACGATCTTTTCCGACTTTTTACGAACATTACAGGCTTGTATGTCTCTGGGATTGGAGCGCTCATGGTCAGCCACAAATCGCTTAATATCCATTATGGCGACGGGTTCATCGAGTTCACCCCTTCTGCAGACGGCCTCACAAGGGTGGGTACAAATGCGTCCGCAGATGCCGGGCAAAACGTTATTTTCCCTGATAAGGTCAAGCGCTTCGGCAAACCTGCCGGCTTTTACAAGGGCAATATAGCCCTGGGCGTTCACCCCTAGCGGACAGTTTTCCTGGCAGAGCGGCCGGCACCGTTTATCTATGGCCGGCCGGCCGGGAAGGCTTCGCTGACTGTTAATTTGGATGGCTTTTTCTCCTCCGGGAAGCAAAACCGGACATATTTCAACACAACGACCGCAAAGCGTACATTTGTCTTGATCTACAAAGGTTTGGGGGATGTTTAGGTGAACACGGAATCCTTGGCGATTGTGCTTAATGGAGGAGACTTTTGCAGGAAAGATGCATCGAATGGCAGGGTTTCTTAAAATTCTGATAAGCCCGGGTCGATGGGCATGGTTTAAAGGAATGCCTGATTTCAGAACCCATTCCTCTCGGGAAAGTTTTTTATCCAGATCGTAATCAGAATCCACAAGGGTGAGGGGAATGCCCAGTTCTCCAAGCTTGTTGGTTGCGGCTATACCGGCCGGTGTCGCACCGATAACGGTGACCCGGTGGAGCCGTTCTTTGGGACGTTTCATGAAATAGCTCCTGCTTGACCTGCGGCCTTTTTCTGTCGTCCCTTGAGTGTGGCCAGGCCATAGTCATGACCTTTTTTGAAGGCCGTTGTGTTAAGTTTTTCAGTGCCTTTTGGAACGGATTCCAGGACGGATTTTTGGGCTGCATCCATGGAAATAACATTTGTGACGGCTGTTAAAAAACCGAGCATGATGATATTGGCGATCATCACTCGTCCAAGCTCTTCGGCCATGCCGGTGGCAGGGATAGAAAAAAAGTCGCATTTTAATCCACGGGCAGGGCGAACCAGATTCTGATCAACGATTAACGTTCCTTTTTCCTTGATCTGCTTGATCAGCTTATCATAGCCTGATTGAGACATGCAGACCAAAATATCCGGATGACTCACATAAGGGTAATGGATAATTTCATCGGAAATGACAACCTGAGCATTACACGACCCCCCACGAGACTCGGGCCCGTATGACTGGATAAGTGTGCTTTCCATGTGTTCACCAATGGCGGCCGCTTTTCCCAGGATAATACCCGCAAGGATAATGCCCTGCCCACCAAAGCCGGTAATTATAATTTCCTTTTTTCTCTGTTTATGATTTTGAGAGTCGGTCATGAGTTCAATCCCGGAACGTTTTCTTGAAGACGGCTCGGCCGGTAGATCTTGTCATACTGTTCAATAAACGTTGGTCGATCCAGATCGATAAATTTGCCCAAAATGATGCCCTTTTCAAAGTCTATATCCAGTGTAGAAGGATCTGCATCATTTTTGATGATCGCTTTTTCCTGGTATAACTTTAGCATATCCAGGGGTTTTTGTTTATTGCGTCGACCGTAATTTACCGGACACGGTGAAAGTGCTTCAATAAAGGAAAACCCTTTTTTACAAATCGCTTCTGTTATGGAATCCGTAAGATCTCTGGTGTGCAGCATGGTCCATCGGGCCACATACGTGGCGCCGCACGCATAGGCCATTAGCGGCAGATTAAAAGGGGTTTCAGGATTTCCGGCCGGTGTTGTTGTCGATTTCGCCAGGTAAGGTGTGGTTGCGGCGACCTGGCCGCCGGTCATGCCATAATTTAAATTATTTACACAGATAACCGTCATATCCATATTCCGCCGGGCTGCATGGATAAAATGGTTTCCGCCGATGGCGAAGAGATCGCCGTCACCGCTGAACACCACGATATTCAGTTCAGGGTTGGCAAGTTTTAATCCGGTGGCAAAGGGTATGGCCCTCCCGTGGGTTGTATGAAAGGAATCCAGTTTAACATAACCGGCGGCACGTCCCGAACATCCGATTCCCGAGACCATCACCGTCTTTCGAAGATTGATACCGCTTCCTTTCAGAGCAGCCAGACACGCAGAGAACACCGTTCCAATCCCGCACCCCGGACACCAGATATGGGGGATGCGATCCGTGCGGATAAGATCATCCAGGGGATGACAAGGTTGTTTTTTGGATGTTATCGGGATTTCTTGCATGGTTTAAAAGGCCTCTTTCAACATTTTAACAACGCTGTCAGGATGGATAATCGTCCCGCCGGGATGCCCGACTAAAAATATAGGAACCTTGCCCCCGGCGCATCGTTCAACCTCCCGATGGATCTGACCCAGATTAATTTCTACCGTCACGAATCCCTTGACTCTATCTGCCAGCTTGCGAATCTGATCTTCAGGAAAAGGCCAGATCGTTACCAGACGCAAAAGTCCGGCCTTGATTCCCAGCTTTCTGGCTTCAGCGACAGCGGCCATGCTGGTTCGAGCCGAAATTCCATAAGAAACAACGGCAATTTCAGCATCTTCGAGGAGGTAACTATCTGTCCGAATGATGTCGTCTAAATTTCTTTGGATTTTTTCGGTAATCCGGGCCATCATCTCCATCTGGGTTTCTACGGCCATTACCGGGTACCCCTTTTCATCGTGGGTAAGACCGGTAATGTGCAGGTTATAGCCTTCCCCTGCCGCCGGCATGGGTGCGACACCGTTAGGCCCAGGTGCAAAGGGTTTGAAGCGGTCTTTTCTCCCTTTGGGTTTGGGACGCGATACAGTCTTAATTAATTTTGCTTCGGGTATAATGACTTTTTCACTCATATGCCCGATAATTTCGTCGGTCATGATGAGAACCGGCAACCGGTATTTTTCACTCAGATTAAACGCTGTGATCGTTAAATAAAATATTTCCTGGGGTGAGGACGGCGCTATGGCAATAATTTCATAGTGCCCGTGTGACCCCCATCGGGCCTGCATCATGTCGCCCTGGGCGCCATGTGTAGGAAGACCTGTGGAGGGACCGCCCCGCTGAACATTTACCACAACACAGGGAGTTTCTGTACAGATCCCCAAACCGATATTTTCCATCATAAGACTGAATCCAGGACCGGAGGTGGCGGTCATGCTTTTTACACCGCCCCATGATGCACCAAGAATTGCGGCCATCGCGCCGATTTCGTCTTCCATCTGGATAAAACATCCGTCAACCTGAGGCAGCCGGATAGCCATCCGTTCGGCGATCTCAGTGGCAGGTGTTATGGGATATCCTCCAAAAAAACGGCATCCTGCTGCCAGTGCGCCTTCGGCACAGGCAACGTCGCCGGTCATAAAATATTCACCGGTAAGGACCGCTGGTTTCATTCGTCTCTTGTCTAACCTTTATAATCTGTGTGTTTCTGTGGTTTCATATAGTTAAAATGATGATTGCCAGTTTATATCGCATGGTTGGTTTCGGCCTGGCCAGGTTCGGTTATTCGTGGGTCCTCTACTGAAAATATGGCAAACTCCGGGCAAATGATTTCGCAGTAATGACAGTTTACACATTCCTCGGGCTTTACAACAACAGGGGGATGATACCCCTTTTGGTTGAAATTTGTTGAAAATTCAAGAGCCTGCTTGGGGCAGTACTCGATACAGTATCCACATCCTTTACATCGATCCTCCAGGATGTGCACGATGCCTATAGAAACTTTTATTGTGTCCGCGTCAAGTGGAACCCTCCAGAATTCCATATGGCTTTCTCCAATTATTTAGGCGGCCTTATCAATTTTAGTTAAAAACGCTCTCAAATATAATAATTGTTAGGGTGTGTCAAATACTAAATTTTAAAAACATAGCGATTTTAGTAGAGCCCGCCTAATTTTTCCGGGGGGTATCTATAATTTTATGCATTGCCTGCACCCACAGTTATGAGTAGGAGTAGGAGTGTTACTCTTAAAAATTTATTACCAAAGCGCGGCAATGGGTTTACTAAAACGACAGGTTAAGTTTTTCACTTTCAACTTCTTATAAAAATTCCTTCAAAATTGCTTGTCCATGTTTTGGTGAGAATTTTTCATAAATTTTTTAAGAAAAAATCGGACTATATATCAATAGAACCGATAAGTAAAACTTGAAACTCAATGAAATAGAGTTTATGGTTACCGTGCAAACTGAGGATTCAACGGTAAAAAAATATGGATGAAAATGAATAAAGTGCTTGTCAGCGCCTGCTTAATTGGAGAAAATGTCCGTTACAATGGACGGGTTAAAGTTAATGAAAGCAGTGTGTTAGGGGATTGGAAGCTCCAGGGACGCCTGGTGCCATTCTGTCCCGAAGTTGGTGGAGGGCTTCCAGTGCCCAGACCTTGCTCGGAAATCTCCGGTCACGACGGAAGTACAGTATTGCATGGGTATGCAAGGGTCATGAACATTAAAGGAAAGGATGTTACCCAATATTTTTTGACCGGCGCTCAAAAAGCGCTTGAACTTGCCCGCTTACATAAAATCAAGCTTGCCGTCCTGAAAGATGGCAGTCCTTCATGCGGCAGTACATATGTTTACGACGGAAGTTTTTCCGGAATTAAAAAGCCGGGCAAAGGTGTTACGACAGTCCTTCTGCAAGAAAACAATATCCGTGTTTTCAGCGAATGGGAAATCTCCAACGCCGTCGAATATTTAAAAATCCTTGACATCTAATTTAAGGTTGTTATGGCCCATCACACCATAAAATCAGGGTATGTACAGCTGGTGGATCGTTTGAATCGATTTCCCCAGGGCGCGCCTCCTTCAAAACTATTATATAAAATTCTAGAAATGCTTTTTAGCGAAAAAGAAGCCAAACTGGTATCCTTACTACCCTTAAGACCGTTTTCCGCTGAAAAAGCCGCCCGTGTATGGAAAATGGACAGGGTCAGAACCCGAAAAATTTTAGATCAACTGTGTGGCCGGGCGATTTTAATGGATATCCAGGAAAACGGCCGTCAGGTTTACTGCCTTCCGCCTCCTATGGCAGGATTTTTTGAATTTTCCCTGATGCGTATCAGAGGCGACATTGATCAGAAACTATTGAGCGAACTGTATTACCAGTATCTCAATGTTGAAGAGGATTTTATCAAGAATCTGTTTCTTACCGGAGAAACCAAGCTGGGACGGGTTTTTGTTCATGAGCCGGTTCTTTCAAGTGAGAACGCATTACAGATTTTTGATTATGAAAGGGCAACCGAGGTCATTAAAACCGCTTCACACATAGGGATTAGCACCTGCTATTGCCGCCATAAAATGTCTCATATGGGCCGAGATTGTGATGCGCCCAAAGAAATATGCATGACCTTTAACTCGGTGGCGTCATCGCTGGTAAAATATGACTATGCCCGACGAGTTGAGGTGTCGGAATGCCTGGAATTGCTGGAAACAGCTTATTCACACAATCTGGTACAATTCGGCGACAATGTCAGAGAGAATGTGAATTTTATCTGCAATTGCTGCGGATGCTGCTGCGAAGCCATGATTACCGCCCGGAAATTTGCGATTTTTCAGCCGGTTCATACAACCAATTTCATCCCGAAAATTCAAGATGAGACATGCACGGGATGCAGAAAATGTGTAACCGTATGCCCGGTCGAGGCGATGAGCCTGGTTTCGGCCAACGATCCCCATCATCCCAAAAAGAAAAAGGCACGGGTTAACGAGAAAATTTGTCTGGGATGTGGCGTCTGTGCCAGGGTCTGTCCCGAGGATTGCATTCGCTTGCAATCCAGAGCTCAGAGGGTGATTACGCCGCTGAATACCGCCCACCGGGTCGTGGTTATGGCCATTGAGCAGGGCAAGCTTCAAGAGCTGATTTTCGACAATCAGGTATTAAAAAGCCACCGTGCCATGGCCGCTGTTTTAGGGGTTATTCTGAAACTTCCGCCCATTAAACAGGCAATGGCCAGTCAACAAATGAAATCCACTTATCTCGAAGTGCTGGTAAATCGGTTAAAATTGTAATGCGGCAGGAACCTTTAATAACGTCTTGGAGAATTTTTTTAAGATGTTGATCCATCCTAACCATTCGGGTGTTTGAAACAATTCGATTCCATAAAGCTTTAGATATGATTCAATGTTCTGTCCCGCAATTAGCGAGACGAGGAGGAATTTTGCGGGTTCACATGATTTCGGGCGATTTGTCGGACCCTTGGGTCACGGTCTTCCACATAAAGAGCAAGCACTTCAGCCACCTTGGGGTGATCTATCTGCGCCAGTGCAAAAGCGGCGGTAGCACGAACCCGAGTGTTCTTTTTTTTGCGGAAAGAGAAAAACCCTCCGGGGGCCATGATTTTGGCCAGTGGTTCGATAGCGGCCGGGTCAGCTATTCGCCCAAGAACCCTGCAACAGGCAATGAGACGCTCAGTATCTTGAGTGGAATCCATCAGGAAAACAAGCGCGTCCACTACTCCCGTGGACTTGAGTTTTCCCAAGGATTTTATGGCAAACACTGCCATGCTTTGATCTTCTTGGTTGGCATAATCTAACAGCAGCGACGTCACATCCTCATTATTCAGGCGCTCTGCGAGACGAAACGCTGCTCGCCGAACTTCCGGACTCTCGTCACCCAGAGCGTAAGCCAATTCTGTTTTTAGATTCTGGGTTATATTGTCGATTACATCCAGAATTCGCACACGTTCCTCGGCAAAGCCTTCTAGTATCAGTTCACGTCTGAGAATCTTGGTCGCTACCGGACCCAAATTTCCAAGCAGATGGGCAGCGATCTGTCTCAATTTAAGGTCATCTTCCTTTTTGATGATCTCGATAAGTACAGGTAAGGCTGCCGGGCCCATACTGACAAGAAGGCGGGTGGATAGTTGTAACCGGGATGGGTCCTGAGATTTCATATCTTCCAGTAATATCCCCTGAGTTTTCGGGTCCATCTCTTGAATGGAAGTTATTTCCTCCTGCCGGACCTGTTGATCTTGACGGCTTTGCAGCTGTTGCCATCGCAGGCGTAAATGAGAATGAATTCGACAGGCCCTCTCATAGTCACCAAACTGGATGAGATGGGCAGTAGTTCGAGAAAGAAGTAAGCTTGTTTGTTTAAGGATATCAAAATGTTCTTCTTCCGGCAAAATGATCAGTAACGGATCTGATAGCAGTTCAATCCATTGAGATTGGGAGGCGAAATCCAAATCATCCAGCAAACTGCCACAGGCAGTGATCACTTTCGTGCGAATTTTGTGGGTCTGGTCTGCGAACCCCTGGAAAAGCCGGTTGACCAATTGCCGGGATTTTTTCCCGTCACCCTTGAGAAACTGAACGTGCAGCTGCTGCACTATTGATTCAATAAAAGCTTCTGTGGGCGGCGCCAAACCTTGGTTTACCTGAAGCGATTTTGATATGGGCTCATCCACTTCCGGCTTCACTGTAATCCGAGATGCAGGATCTGCGTCATCCTCTACCATTGGGTCTTCGATGGGCCCTGTATGGTCAGAGCCGATTTCAACCGGTTCCTCCAGAATTTCATAAAGACTTTGGTCGAAGAGGATGCCGGATAAGTTCTGCTTCATAGCAAAAAACTGCCAGAACTCGCTATTCAACTCATCATCCGCAAATTGCCCGATTGCTGTAATGAATGTTGTCAGTTCTTGAGAGGAAATGGTTTTTAGGAATGTGAGACTACTTAATCCGATTCTCCCCAGAAGCTTGAGGAAACTATCCGCCATGGTTTTGAAATCCGTGGTGTCTATCTTTACGCCGTTAACCAAAAGACCGTCGCCAACCTGTGATAGAGTGAGCACAGGCTGCCTGACCAAAATGCCGTGCAGAGCCTTGCAAAGCTCTTCAATGGAGTAGCTGACGGCCTTACTCTCCGGAGGGTAGAATTTGATGTTGTTGGCAGAAGTGAGCAGACATCGTATCACCTGTGGAAGCTGAATCCAATCTTCCTCATCCGGCTCCTGGTAATTATGATCGAGCAATCCGGCAGAATCTGGCATTGGGGCCACTTTGACATTTTCCTGTCCTATTTCTTGAAGTTTGGTCCCTTTCTCGGCCTCTTTCATGGTGGTGTAACGCACCTGTTTGAATTCAATATGAAATAATCGGTTTTTCCTTGAGAAATGCTTCCAGAAATGACGGTCGGTTATCTCCTTGCTGATCCGGCTGAGGGATTCCAGCATCACCGTCAATTCCTTTTCCCTGAGCCCCCGGTAAAAGGCAATGCCTGTCAGCTCCAGCCGACTCAGGAACTTCACAAAATTCTCGGCAATAGATTTAAACTCGGTAGCATCCAAGGGTTCGCCATTAACCATCAAAGTCTTCTCTATTTGAGTGATATTAAGTCGTTCATTGTCAGTCAGGATCTTGTCGATCGTTTCCTTGAGCTGCTTGGTGGCATCTAAGATGGCACTGCTTCCGGATGGATAGAGCTTAATGTTACGCACGGAGGTAAAAAGCAGATGAATAAGTCCCGGGATTTGTGCCAGGCTGGCGGGATCTAGAGGAAAATCCCCCGGGGCGGCATCCGGCAGGGTCTCTCCCGTGTAGTGAATCGCCTCTTGCGCATTAAATATTTTGTTGTTGTATACCTGTTGCGACCCTTGATATGATCGAGCTTTTTCAAGGTTGGCCGAGAGTTGAAAATGGTAAGCAAGCGTCGCGGCCGAGGGGAAAAGGTGTTGGTTGTGGAGATTTTTCTGGTAGGCGCCGATTCTCCCATGGAGTTCCTGTTTTCGATCCTCCTGGATTGCTCCATAGGTAATCTCCAAAACGCGGTGGCTGAGGAAGCCAATGATTTCATCATTTTTCTTGAATTCTGAGCTGATTAGACCCTGAGTCACGGCCTGATCAACGAACTCCTGTACCTTAATTTCCATGCTTTCGGAACCCCCGGTAAGCATGCTCAGTGAGACATTTTCACCAAATATGGCTGCATGGTCGAGCAGCTTCCTGCCCTCTTCATCCAGAGCAGCGATTTTCTCACTGACAATCTCTTCCAGGGAGTTTGGCAGATATCCATCCTCCAGGTCTTTGACAACCCATTGCTGTCCGGTCAAAGTGACTTTCCCATCCAAAATCAGTTTGCGCAGAATCCCGCTGATAAAAAGAGCGTTGCCTTGGGTAAGTTGGGCCAGAACTTTCTCAAAATTCTCAGGCAAAGAGATATCAGGAAAAATTCTTTGAAAATGATCGGCGATGTCATTAGCGGTCAGCGGGGCAAGATTCAATCGGCTAATATTCAATTCCTGCTCAAAGGCGGCGAGGAACTGTTCCAGGGGAATGGTTTCTCCCTGGACGCTATCCAGACGGATATCCGCTGCAGTTCCACAGATAAATAGCGGAATATCCCGGCGCAGCAGCAGCCGTCTCAGCAAGAAAAGAGTCGCTTGGTCACTGTAATGCATATCATCAATAAGAAGAAGAAAATGACGGGAATCAATCAGTTTGAGAATGAAATGAATCAGATGATCAAAGAGTTGTTTACGCAGAGTCTTTTCATCTTCTTGATGAGAGAGGTCTTGTGGCTCCAGCAGTTGAGGTAAGATGTAGGAAAGATAGTTGGTTTCCTTGAGAGTCAGACCCTTTAAGACCTTTTCGCCTTTGTCGGGCTGCTGATTCAGCAACTCAATTAAAATGTTTGTAATCATATAATAGGGACGAAACGCCTCATGGGCGATACCGTTTACCGCAACCTGGCATATCTTGTTTTTGGGCAGACTTTGGCGGATCGCTCCCAAGAATTCGGTTTTGCCCATGCCGTCGGCCCCTTTGATGATGAGAAACTGGTTTTGGCGCTGACCAAATTTCTTCAGGGCCTGAGCCACCTTAATGAGTTGAGTCTTTCGACCGGTGATTTTTGCTTTGTCCAATTGATGGAGAGCTGTTTTGGGGAACACGTCCTGGAGGGCGACTTGCTCTGCACTGGCAAGTCTATTCCTCCCAAATCTTTTGGCGTAATAGAGCGCAGTATCTGCCTTCCGGATGAGATCCTTGCCGCTTTGAGCATCATCAGGAGCTGAAGCAACCCCGACACTTATGGTAATATTTAAATCGTCGCCCACTTCGTCTAAGTAAAAGCGTTCATTATGAATCTGTTGCATAAACGCTTCGCCAACTGTAAGGGCCGATTCCTTATCAGCCCCCGGCAGGAGAATCATGAACTCATCGCCCCCGTAACGGATGGACAATCCTTTGTCTCCTGACAGTTTTTTGACCAGCCCGGCCACCCAGATGAGCGCTTTATCGCCAACACCATGACCGTACGTATCGTTGATCTCCTTGAAATAATCCAGGTCCATCATGAGCAATGATACCGGCCGGCTCTCCAGAGAATCCCAGGACACCTTGTGCTGCAAGTAGTTTAGGAGAAAACGGCGATTATAGATGCCCGTGAGCTCGTCTTCAAATATCAGACGAGAGGGATCCGTGCCAACATGCTGGAGAAAATAAAGGAGATCTTTATGTTCCATGATAGTTCAATAAAATATTATGTAACACTTAAAATTAACGCACAGAGACTTATCTTTTAAATACTGAAGAATTAGATTGTGTGTCAAGATAAAAATGATACAATATATTGTATTAAAAAGTAATTTTCAGACCTCGTTGAGTCGTTCAACAGTTTAGAGGCCCGCCCTGGTGTGACATGCCTCGCGGATAATTATGTCATTTAATATTTCAGGACGAGGCAATATGGCTTGGGGCAAACGAAAAACAGGTCTGGGCCTGGGTTAGGTGGTTTTTACGATGCTAAAATTGCTCATAATAAAAAAAACCTGTCTTCTCAATGACAGGCTTTTATTTGTATGGCGGGAGTGACGAGACTTGAACTCGCGACCTCCGGCTTGACAGGCCGGCGCTCTAACCAAAACTGAGCTACACCCCCAAATGGTAGGCGGAACAGGGCTTGAACCTGTGACCCTCGGCTTGTAAGGCCGATGCTCTCCCAACTGAGCTATCCGCCCTTATACCTTGTGAGTAGATTCGAAGTTATGCGAATTTTTAAAACAAACTACCGCTAACAATTTAGTACCATGAAGTCAAGATTAAATTGTTCTGAAAAAATATCCCGTATAAATTTTATTTATATTAAAGCTGACCGTTGCTCCAGATCCATTTCTTTTTTTATCATGTCAAAAGGCATGTCGTTTTCTTTAAAAAGAGTATCCCCTTCATTTAAAATCAACGAATGAGGCAGAACTTCGTCCATGTGCTCCACCAAAACAATTTCAACCTCTTTTAAAACCGTGGATGGTATCTCCTTTAAATCCTTTTCGTTTTCTTTGGGGACAAGAACTTTCTTGACGCCACCCCTGTGGGCAGCCAGAATTTTCTCTTTTATTCCACCGATAGGAAGAACACGCCCCCTCAAGGTTATTTCACCGGTCATGGCAATATCGTGATAAACAGGTCTTTTCAGAAGAGCCGAAACCAGGGATGTACACATAGAAATCCCTGCCGAAGGTCCGTCTTTTGAAATGGCGCCTTCAGGTATATGAATATGAATGTCAAATTTCCTGTAAAATTTTCTATCTATGTCGAGACGCTCGGCACGTGATCGGACATAGCTCACGGCTGCCTGAGCAGACTCCTTCATCACGTCTCCCAGTTTGCCGGTCATAGTAAGTTTTCCCTTACCGGGCATAATCAGTGTTTCGATACAAAGCAATTCTCCACCCACCTGTGTCCAGGCAAGCCCGGTAACAATTCCGACTTGATCGTTTTCCTCTATCTGGAGCTCTTTGAAGCGCGGGGGACCTAAGTATTTCTGCACTGATTTTGCGGTTACTTTAAAACCGTTGCTCTCTTTATCTTTTATCACTTTACGGGCGATTTTACGGCAGATTGAAGAAATTTCGCGCTCAAGGTTTCTAACTCCTGATTCTCGTGTATATCTCCGGATAATTGTAAGAACAGCTTCCCTGGAAAAATGTACATTCTGATCTTTAAGTCCATTCATCTCGATCTGTTTGGATAAAAGAAAGTCTCTGGCGATATAATATTTTTCATATTCGGCATAGCCGGGCAGACGAATAATTTCCATTCTGTCCCGTAACGGCAGCGGTATCTCAGGAAGCGTATTGGCTGTAGTAATAAAAAGAATATCCGAAAGATCGTAATCTATATCAAGATAATGGTCGTTAAAGCTGTAATTCTGTTCCGGGTCAAGGACCTCTAAGAGAGCGGCCGAAGGGTCGCCACGAAAATCCATGCTCATTTTATCAACTTCATCAAGGCAAAATACCGGATTGTTGACACCGACTTTTTTAAGAGACTGAATGATTTTGCCGGGCATTGCGCCGATATAGGTGCGTCGATGTCCCCGAATTTCAGCCTCATCCCGAACACCTCCCAGGGAAAGACGTACAAATTTTCTTCCCGTAGCTCTGGAAACTGATTTGGCCAAAGACGTTTTTCCTACACCGGGCGGCCCCACAAAACAAAGTATGGGTCCCCGGATTTTGTTGACCAAAGACTGGACGGCCAGGTATTCAAGTATGCGCTCCTTTGGCTTTTCCAGCCCGTAATGATCTTCTTCCAGTATTTTATCTGCTTCTTCAATATCTTGTCGGAATTTGCTCTTTTCAAACCAGGGAAGACTGATCAACCAATCAATATAGCCTCGAACCACCGTTGCTTCGGCGGACATGGGGGTCATCATCTTAAGCTTTTTGAACTCTTGTCTGACTTTGGCTGCGGCTTCCTTTGACATCCTTTTGCGTTTGATTCGCTTTTCAAGATCGTTCAGCTCGTTTCTATTTTCATCCTCCGTTCCGATCTCCTTTTTGATGGCCCGCATCTGTTCATTCAAATAATAATTCTTCTGGGTTTTTTCCATCTGTTTCTTGACACGGCTTTTTATCCTCTGATCCATCTTGAAAATATCGATTTCCATCTTTATCAAGCTTAACAGAAGAGACAGCCGCTCTTCCATAACAACCGTTTCCAACAGACGCTGTTTATCATCTATTTTAAAAGAAAAATGGGCCGCCACCGTATCAGCCAACTTTGAAGGATCTGAAATGGCAGAAACCGTTTTTACGAGATCTTTTGAGATGTTTTTGTTTACTTTAGCATATTCATCGAAACTATCATGAATAGCCCTGATCAGTGCCTCGCCCTCGGCCGGCAATATCTCCGTTTCAGCGATCGGTTCCAGCGCCACCTGCAAAAAGTCCGGATTCCTGATAAAACGGACAATAGAAGCCCTGGTTTTTCCTTCGATCAGAGCTTTTACCGTGCCGTCCGGAAGCCGAAGAAGCTGCAGTATCTTGGCAATGGTCCCGATCTGGCTGATGTCTTTTCCCGTAGGGTTGTCAATACCCGCCTTTTTTTGAGTGGCAAGAAACACTCTTTTATCGTTGTTCATTGCATCGGAAAGGGCTTTCACAGATTGTGAACGTCCCACAAAAAGGGGGGCAACCATGTGTGGAAAGACCACTATATCTCTAAGGGGAAGTAACGGAAGCAGTAACTCCGGCGAATCGGGATCATTATCTTTAAAAAATTTCGGCAAGTTAATCATTGTAATATATTATACCTCTAATCAGCTGTCTTGTGCTTGTTTTCTGGGTTGCTCGAATAAGAGAATAGGATCCTCTTTATTGATCACTGTATCTTCTCCGATAACACATTCCTTTACATTCTCCATAGAAGGAATTTCATACATAATATCTATCATGGAGCTTTCTATAATGGCGCGAAGGCCTCTGGCGCCGGATTTTCTTTTCAACGCCTCTTTGGCAATGGCTGAAAGGGCGCTATCTGTAAATCTTAAGTTCACACCTTCCATTTCCAACAGTTTTGAAAACTGTTTTATAAGGGCATTTTTCGGCTCCTTGAGTATTCTTATCAAAGCGAGCTCATTCAATTCACCAAGGGTTGCAATAACAGGCAGACGACCCAGAAATTCAGGAATCAAACCGTATTTGATCAGATCCTCGGGTTGAATCATCTGCAGAATTTCACCGATATTTTTTTCTTCCTGCTTTACGATTTTAGCACCAAAGCCCATGACTTTGGAGCCCAAACGCCGCTGTATAATCTGCTCAAGCCCTGTAAAGGTTCCTCCACAAATAAAAAGTATGTTAGAGGTGTCAACCTTGACAAAATCCTGCTGTGGATGTTTTCGTCCTCCTTTGGGAGGTACACTGGCTGTGGTTCCTTCTATAATCTTCAATAATGCCTGCTGAACTCCCTCTCCGGAAACATCACGGGTAATGGACGGGTTATCGGATTTGCGTGCAATCTTGTCAATTTCATCAATGTAAACAATGCCCCGCTTGGCTTTTTCCACATCGTAATCTGCGTTCTGAAGCAGGGAAAGGATGATATTTTCAACATCCTCGCCCACATAGCCGGCCTCGGTCAGACTGGTGGCGTCAGCAATGGTAAAGGGTACATTTAGAAATCGTGCAAGGGTTTGCGCCAGTAATGTCTTTCCACAGCCGGTGGGTCCAATAAGAAGGACATTGCTTTTCTGAATTTCAACCTCACTTGTTCTGATTGAAGAATCAAGACGCTTGTAATGATTATAAACGGCAACAGCAAGAATTTTTTTTGCCGGATCCTGTTCAATCACGTAATCATCGAGCATTGCCTTTATCTCTTTTGGAAAAATGAACTGCTCCATGCCGTCTACATCTTTTTCTTTTTCCTCTTCAATGATTTCACTACATAGCTGTATGCATTCATCGCAAATATAGACCGCTGGACCGGCAATCAGTTTCTGCACCTCTTTCTGATTTTTTCCACAAAACGAACAAAAGAGGTTGTCGTTCATATCCCCTTTTTTCGACATTTTAATCCTCCACCTTTTCTATTTTATCAAGATCATCTCTGTTAACGATAACGTGATCGACAATCCCGTATTTTTTGGCCTCATAACCGGTCATGAAGAAATCACGGTCCGTATCAGACTGTATATGCGCTAAATCTTTTCCGGTATGCACTACCAGAATTTGATTTAGGGTTTCCTTCATACGAAGGATCTCTTTGGCCTGTATTTCTATATCTGATGCTTGCCCCTGAAATCCTCCCATGGGCTGATGGATCAAAATTCTTGCGTTTGGAAGGGTATAGCGCTTACCTTTTGTACCGGCCGTCAGTAAAAGCGCCCCCAAACTGGCTGCTTGGCCGATACATACGGTGGCAATATCCGGTTTAATGTACTGCATGGTATCATATACCGCCAAACCGGCTGTCACCACACCGCCGGGGGAATTGATGTAAAAATTGATATCTTTGTCAGGATCTTCGGATTCGAGGAACAAAAGTTGCGCAATCAAAAGATTTGCAACCTCATCAGTCATGGCAGTTCCAAGGAAAATGATTCTGTCTTTGAGAAGCCTCGAATATATATCATAGGCGCGTTCACCTCTGCTGCTCTGCTCTATGACCATGGGTATTAGTGGCACAAATCGTCTCCTTTATCACTTTGTATTTTTTATTCGCAACAATTTAGTTCATTGTTGTTCTAAGCCGGGTTCTACCTCTTTTATGATGCTATTTTTAATAATAAGTTCTATAGCATGTTTTTCAAGTAGGGTCTGTTTAAAAAACTCGAGATTATCATTATTCTGACTATAATACTTTTTTATTTCTTCAACAGGCTGATTAAAACCTTTGGC
>JBARSG010000306.1:0-1924 GCA_049644625.1 Desulfobacterales bacterium
ACAAAATTTGCACGCCTTGAATTTGAACTTTTTACGAAACCGTCTAAATCGGACTTTTTACGAGTTCATCAGTATTTGATATTTCAGTATTTAAACCAGGGGAGATTTATACCGATGATAGATCCAAAAGCAAAGCCGCTTCGCCTCACGGAAACCGTCGCGGGATCTGGGTGAGCTTCAAAATTGCCTCCGGGGGACCTGGACAGAGCGCTTTGCGGACTTGAATTTCCCACAGATTCCAACGTGATCGTGGGGTTGGAAAAGGCGGATGATGCCGGCGTCTACAAGGTGTCGGATGATCTTGCCATTATTCAAACCGTGGATTTCTTCACCCCCATTGTCGACGATCCTTACGCGTTCGGACAAATTGCAGCGGCAAACGCGTTAAGTGATGTCTATGCCATGGGCGGAGTGCCCAAAACCGCCATGAACATAGTGGCCTTTCCGCTGAAAGACATGGACATGTCCGTGCTCCGGCAAATCATCCAGGGCGGCCTGGATAAAATGAGGGAGGCCGGCGTGGTTCTGGTGGGCGGACATAGTGTGGAAGACAAAGAATTGAAATATGGTTTATCCGTTATGGGATTTATCCACCCGGATCGAATCCTTACCAAAAAGAATTTAAAGGCGGGAGATCGCCTGATACTAACCAAGCCGCTGGGCACCGGAATTATCAACACGGCCATCAAGGGCGGACTCGCTTCAAAAGAAATTACAGACACCGTCACCCGTTTAATGGCAACGCTCAACAGGGATGCGGCAGAAATCATGGTAGATTACCCCGTCCATGCGTGCACCGATATTACCGGGTTCGGGTTCCTGGGTCACATTGCCGAGATGGTTGTTGATTCCGGGACAGGAATTCGTATTCAGGCGGACAGCGTGCCGATCCTGCCTCAAACTCTTAATTACGCCGGCATGGGTCTGGTACCGGCAGGCGCATATAAAAACAGAGAGTTTTTTGAACGCCATGTGGACTTTGCAAACGGGGTGGATCCTTTGATTCAAGACATCCTTTTTGACCCTCAAACATCCGGAGGCCTGCTTATATGTATTGAGGGTAACAGGGCTGATGACCTGCTGCAGGCATTGAAAAAAAAGGGAGTTCATGATGCCGCCATTGTCGGACAAGTCGAGCCTGAACCAAAAGAACGAATTATCGTCGAGTGAAGTGATTCCTTTTACAGCATCCAGTATCCAGCATCCAGTTTCCAGTATCAGCTTATTTAATAGCCCCGGTACTTAAGCAGAAATATTTATGGAATCGTTCGATTTTACAGAATATTTTTATTTGCAGGCACACAATATATAGTAACTTGGTTTAATAAAACACAATATATTCTAATTCAACAAAATTATATATAATTAATACATAATTTTGCTTGACATAGAACATTTACAAATCCATGATTCAGTAAAAAATGGTCTTCTGTCTTCTGTGGCCTGAAAAAGATCCTTGACATTCTAAAAACCGGTTGTTAAAAAAAAGTATTATTTTCTACCTGTGTGTTTTCAGATAGCTATTGTGCTTAGGGGTTTCGCCCCAATTGGAATAATGGAACAATGGAGTGATGGAACGATGGGTGAGCTTGTCCTGAACGAGGTTGAAGGAAAGGAGTTTTTTGACAATTTAAATGGTTTATTTTCGCTCTTACCTTCAATATTTCAGCATTCCATTCTTCCATGTCGATGGCATAAACAGGTTGCCATTAAAAAACTCGTGATTTCGACAAGTTGTAGAAATTCCGAGACTTATTCTAGCGTGCTGAGACCCATATTATTAGGGGTATCTATCGTACACGGAAAGGAGGTAAACGGAAAAAAATAAAAACGGAAATTATTAGGTTAGAATTATTAGGTGATTATTAGGTTAACGGTTTTATTTCAAATCATTAAGGAGGAAAATTAAGATGAAAAAAATTAC
>JBARSG010000307.1:0-7652 GCA_049644625.1 Desulfobacterales bacterium
GCTGTAAAGGAGCATTGAGGCATGTCCGCCTGAAAGCACAAATCGGTCCCTGTCCAGCCAGCCGGGGTTTTTGGGATTATGTTTCATCACACGAGTCCAGAGCACATAGGCTGCGGGAGCAAGACCCATTGGCGCACCGGGATGGCCGGAGTTGGCTTTTTGAACAGCATCCATGGAAAGTGTACGAATAGTATTGATACAAATTTCATCGATTTTTGCCTGACTTTCAGACAAGTCTTGATTCATGATTGGTTTCTCCTTTTTTTAAATTTGAAAATATTTACAGTAATTCGAAACTTTAATGCAACCATTTTTCAATCATTTTGCAAAAAGTATAATATGTATAGGTTATATTTGACATGGCAGCCTGGCACAAGTATGTATGATACGCAAATTTTTTGCGGGGCATTTATATATGATACTTAATCTGGTCTATTTTGTTATCGGTCTGTTGATGCTCTATTATGGCGCCAACTGGCTGGTAAAAGGATCTTCGAGCCTGGCTCGCAATCTCGGCTTGACACCGCTTGTCATCGGCTTAACTGTCGTTGCATTCGGGACTTCGGCGCCTGAACTGTTTATCAGTGTTGTATCTTCGATTAAAGATAAAAGCATGATCGCCGTAGGAAATGTTGTGGGAAGTAACATTTGTAACATTGCCCTTGTTCTGGGTTTGGCAGCAGTAATACATCCGACAACGAGCAACCGGTCGGTGTACCGCCGGGACATTCCGATTATGCTCGGCGTATCCATATATCTTTTGCTGATCTCTTTTGACTCAAAAATCGGAAGGATAGAAGGTGCGTCGCTTTTCGGTGGAATTATCTTATATACATGCTTTAATTATTATATTGCCGTTAAAGAATCCCAACGAGACTTAAAAAGAGATAGTGTTGCTTTCGTACATGCCGTGGAAGAAATCGAATATGTGACTTCCAGAAGCCGGCAGGTTGTATGTATCACGGCGGGAATCATCGGTGTGGTCGTGGGCGCGGAAGTTCTTATTGATTCGGCGGTTGCCATCATGAAAATATTCAACGTCAGTGAAAAGTTCATCGGCCTGACCGTTGTAGCACTGGGAACTTCGCTTCCGGAGCTTGCCACTTCTGTTGTTGCCGCATTGAGGAAAGAGATGGATATCAGCATCGGCAACCTTGTGGGGAGCAATGTTTTCAACATACTGAGCGTGCTCGGAGCGGCCTCTTTAATCAGACCTATTCCTATTCCAGGCGGCTTTATTCATAGCGGTCTGCTCATTGATTACCTGGTAATGATATTCGTGGGTTTTTTGCCGTGGCTGATGATGAGAAAGAATTACATGATAGCGCGCAAGGATGGTGTGATTCTCCTGGTCTGTTATACAGGATATTTGGCTTATCTGATAGTGAAAGCATAGTATCTAACCTGATGGTTACTCCAATCAACGCAAAGCCTTTGTCCAAGCCGTTTAACGTATAATCTGATGTGTTGTTTATGCAACGATAGGGTGTATTTGAGCGCCACGGGGTTCGATTTTATTTAAAGTTGTAATGCTTTTTTACCGGCGCTTTAATATCCCAGACACAGGACAGACCTTTTGGGAATGTAACAAAATCTCCCTTCCCGAATTCCACGGTCTTGCCATCTTTTGTTTCAACAATAACTTTGCCTTCCAAGAGATAGCATTCCTCAGTACTGTCATAATGCCAGTCGAAGCGAGAAATTTCTTTTTCCCATATGGGCCAGGATAAAATATCTCTTGTTTCAAGATCCTTATTTGTTGGTTTCTTAATCTCGATTTTCATATTCTGCTCCTTTCAATGGATCAACATGTCAAGTGAAAGCATGAACCGACTCGCTTTTTTGATTTATTAACATAAGTAATAGCCAAAGGCAACTCGTAGATCCCGTTAATTTTTAGGTCCTTAATTGGTTCTGTCAAACATATTTCAGTTGATAAAAACATAGAATATGATATTTATCATAATCCTCCGGTAATGGAAAAAGTATCAGAACTTATAGTTTTTGTTGGAAATCATTTAGAATAGAGGCGGATAAAAATGATCATAGATTTTCATACGCATATTTTCCCCAAAGCCATACGTGAAAACAGAGAAAAATATTTTCCCAATGAATCTGCATTTAAACTTTTATACAGTTCACCCGGTTCAAAACTTGTGGGTGCAACAGAAATCGTCGCTTCAATGGATGACCAGGGTGTCGATAAATCGGTTGTGTTTGGTTTTCCATGGAAAACAAAGGAAACATTTCAAGCACAAAACGACTACATCATGGAAGTCGTGGCCAGATACCCCGAGCGGCTTATCGGTTTGAGTTGTTTTGATCCCTTTCATAGAGAAGCTGTTGAGGAAGCTGTGCGTTGTATAGAAGGGGGGCTTTCGGGCATCGGAGAAATTGCTTTCTATGAATCCGGAATTGATGACACCGCTCTGGATAAGTTGGCCCCACTTATGGAAATCTGCCGTAACAGGAACTTGCCTTTTTTGATCCACACCAATGAACCGGTGGGACACATATATCCGGGCAAAACGCCGAATACGATGAAACAGATTTACGATCTTATCAAGAGATTTCCGGAAAATAAAATCGTTCTGGCGCACTGGGGCGGAGGGATTTTCTTTTTTAATCTTTTAAAAAAGGATGTAAAAGAACGCCTTGAAAATGTATATTTTGATACGGCCGCATCTCCGTTTCTTTATAATCCTCAGATATACCGGTATGCAAAAGAGATTGCCGGCCTGGAAAAGATTCTTTTTGGTAGTGACTTTCCGCTGTTAACGCCCGAAAGATATTTCAAGGAACTCGAAAAAACCGGGCTGTCACAAGATGAGGTTGAATCTATTTGCGGCCGGAACGCTTCAAGACTGCTTAAGCTATAATTCCTATCCATAAAAGGTTCGTAGCCTGTAATAAGATCGAATTTGGGACAGTGGCAAAAATATCTGCACTTTTACCAATTTCCTAAAGTGTGGGACTTCCGGGACATCCTAAAATTATAAGATTCTATTCACCCATTAGTAAATATCCATTTTCTGTTGCTATTCACTCTCCGCGCTGAGCACTCATACTGACCGCCGGCTGCGAGATGTTGAGCTTTGGAGCCAAATCCACCATTGTAAACCCCAACTCCCTAACCGCCTATTAACAGAAAAGGCTTCTTGCTTTGACTTTTACCGGTTGTTTTCCGGACTGAAATATTTCTTCCGGTTTAATGGAAAAAATCTCAGCCACTCTTTCAGCTTTAAAGGAGAAGCGCCTTTTTTTTCAACCTTTTTTAAATTTTACACAATAGATTATACACTACCCCAATCTTTCTACAACTCAGATGTACCTGGGTAAGGTTAGTGATAGTGAAGCCATGAGATGGATTGAGAACTTATATGCATATCTGGAATAACTATTTTTAAACATTACTTGGGGTTGAAGCTAAACTTTTGGCCACCAATGGCTGCTTCGTACATTAAACCACCTTTTGTATGCACGAATATGGCCATTCCTTTTCTATAGTTCGTTTTTGCCTGTATTCCTGTAGCAGGACCGGCACTCGCCCCGGCAGTAGCTCCCTCGGTACCTGTTTTTGCCTGGGCACCAGCAGTAATAGCGACGGCAGATGCGGTGGCATCAAACTCGAATTCACCGCTGGTAAAATCATCGTAAGCGCGTTTGTCTTGAAAAAAAATAATCTCGCTAAATACCTGACCGCCAAGCTGAAAACCTATGGTCGCTTTAAATAGTTTTGCTGTTCCGGTGACCTTGCCTCCTCGATATACTTGCCCTTTGCCATATGCACCCCCGATACCAATGCCACCTTTTCCAACACTTGGAAAAACCGAATAACCATAAGCATTCTTAAAAAAGGTTTGTACCGCTGGTGATTTTTTAAATACTTCAATCGTATTCGAATAACTGTCGGCGTATGCCAAGTTTGAAAAATTTAATACCAAAATCATCAAAACTAATGAAACAAAAAAACGAAAAGTCCTCATAATCAACCCTCCTATCCTGTCGATGCTCATTTCACTCATATAAATGTTAACAAAGAATTTTTAAAGGTGAAGGCAGATATTATGTTGAATCCTCAGGAAACACCAAACTTTAATAAAGCCATAGTTTCTGCCAAAATACGAAACAATTAAAATTTGTGGTGTCACTTGTCAGGACTGCAGCCTAATGTCAATTGATTCCGATTACATATACCATAAAAATGAAATAGGCAAAACCCCGAAAAAGGATTTTGCCCTAAATTCGGCTCAGATAAACCAGTGCAAAAGAGATGGATTGTTGAAAGCCTGAGGTACTATTCAAGCCTGAACAGCTGTTTCCATTCTTCTCCTTGTTTTTTAAAAATAACTTCATTCTTGCCGATATGGCTTACCAAAACCCTTTCAACAGATCCTCCTTCCCGAAGTACCCGACCGTTTATAACGGCAATGCGGCTTCCGGGATCGCTGGACCAGGCAATGGCCTGCAGTTGAAGCCCGGACTCATGGGCCTGTTTGACGGGTATCGATAATATTCGTCTGTTTTTTGAATGTTGCCCGGATTTTATGGCTATCTTTTTGGTGTTGTTATCTTTTCGACTCAAATTCTGACCGGCTATTTTCTTTTTATCACGGCTTAAAGATTTTGGAACGATACTTTCGGTTTTGTTAACCGGCACCGGTTCCTTTTCCCGCAGTTTTATAGCGGGTGGGGATTCCTTGTTTACTGCTTGTGTAATCGCTGTAATTTTTTCATCACCCTTTTTGGCGGTCTTTTTTTTCTGGGACAAATCCCGGTCGGCCGTCTTTTTCCCAATACGGCTCAACGGTTTTGTATGCTCGGTTTCTGTTTTTGCTGCCGGTGACGGTATATGTTCCCAGGGTTTTCGGCCCAGGACCAAGCCTCCGCCTGCAGCCAGAATTATGGCGGCAAAAATGGCAAAAAACTGTTTTTTTAAGCGCAGTTTATCTGTTATGCGCTTATGGGTAATTTTTTGCGTATCTATTTCTTTCTGCCGGAATTGAATTTCACTTTTTTCCGGTAGCTCGCTTTCAATCTTTTTTAAGGCCTTTAATATGGAACTCACTGATAAGCCAACCTTTCTATCTAGTGCCTAACGAAAACTGTCTTTTCCGCCAATATCTGCGTCAGACTCAAATTTTAATCCTCGAAATACTACCAGTATTCCTGTGGTTAAAATTTTCTTCTTCCTTGATCTTAACGAAAAATCCTAGTTTTCGTTCGGGCACTACTTATATTAAGAATACCTCACGGAATATTCGAATTAGAAAACGTTGAAATATGAGGAATCCCTTTGAAATTTTTTTCATTGTACAGTGCTATCTTTGTTGTGGATCCTACAACACCGTCCATATGTATTCCGTATTTCCCCTGAACATTTTTTACCGCCTGCCGGGTGTTTTCATCATAAAACGGGCCGATTTCAACCGTGTTGAATCCAATATCCCGTAAAAGCATCTTCAGGGTTATTATGGAATCTTTTGGAGAATCCAGCGGGATGGCACCTTTTAGGGAGAGAAAATTTTTCCATGGAATGTATGCTATGCCTAACCAATACGACTCTAAATCAGCCGGTTCCAACTCTATGGAAATATCCTTTTTTCCTCCTATGAGCGTAATTTTTCCGTCATCTATTCTGTAAAGCGCAAGATATACGGGAGGATGGCCTCCGGGAAGACAGAATGCTAAAATGGCCGGCAAATTTAATTTTTTTACCGCGTTAAAATGACCGGTAATGCGCCGGAGTAACAGACCGTTCTGCTCAGCGGCAAGCCGGAAAAAGGCGTAATCGTCACTGATACCGTCAAGATGCCGACCCATCTCGGATTCAGCGCCCCACAAATCCAAGGCAACCTTAAGGGCCGCTTTTCTTGAATAAAAGCGGTCCAATTTTTCAAGTAACACTCCCAGCTCACGGACAGGTTCCATAACGGTTCCCGGTTCGTCTAATGCTGGCGCTTTGGCATGAATCTTATCCGTTACCTTAGCCGGCGCATTCTCGGATACCTTTGCCGGCGGCTTGTCCGCTGCATCAACCGACTTTGAATCCGATGCAGGGATAGGGGAAGCAGGTGAACTTAACATCGTATTTTGGTCAAGGAATCCGGAACGAAAAACCATAACCACGAAAATGCCTGTACACAACAAAAAGAAAATTAGAATTATTCTTTTCCGGTTTTGAAGGCCACGGCGTTTCATATCGCCCCTGACGCCCAGCTCCCGGATGGCAGCCTTGGCTATCTTTCCGGAGATCATCTGCCGATCAAGAACGAATGCGGTCAACAGTGCCCGGTCACAAACAATATTGATTAATCGAGGAATCCCTCTCGAATAATGATAAATAGACCGATAGGCAGCGCCGGTAAATTGAATTCCGGCTTTGCGGGAGGCGATATTGATGCGGTGTTGGATGTATCCTCGAACTTCTTTATAGCTCAAGGGAACCAGCTGACATTTTAAAGTTATCCTCTGGTCCAGTTGCCTGAGTTCATGAGAATCGAGTTTTTCTCCCAGTTCGGGTTGACCCACAAGAATAATCTGAAGAAGCTTGTCTCTGGATGTCTCTAAATTTGACAACAATCGCAACTGCTCCAGAACCTCTGTGGTCAAGTTCTGTGCCTCGTCAATGATAAGGATGACATTTTTCCCCTGGGCTTTTTTTGCAATGAGAAAAGAATTCAGTCTGTCGATCAGATCTTTGGTGTTATCCGCATCCGAGGCGATTCCAAATTCGTCATTGATGGCTTTGAGAAGTTGTATGGAATTAAGGTTTGGATTAAATATATATGCGGCCTTTGTGTTGTTATCCAGATTTTCGAGAAAGGCCCGGCAGAGTGTGGTCTTGCCGGTTCCTATCTCCCCGGTGATTTCTACAAAACCGTCACCTTGGATCACTGCATAGGTAAGATGCGCAAGGACCTCTTCATGGCTTTTGCTCAAAAAGAGGTAGGCAGGATTCGGAACGAGCTTAAATGGTCTTTCCCTGAAACTGAAAAAGTTTTTATACATCTTCGCTCCCCTCCACTGTTCGATGATTCTCCCGCTATGGCAGGATGAGCACTTAATATAAACTCAGTGAAGTAAGGTGTTAACCCAACTAAAAACTGCCCGTTTTTCTTTGTTAGCTTTTTTTCAAGTTCATCGTGGGGTGTCAAATAAAATCGCATACTGATTTTATAACTTGAAAAGCGTTTAAATTAAGGCTATTATCATTGGAACTTTTTAAAAGCAAACAATGATTTTTTAATATCAGACTTCTTAAAAAAGTTGATGATATCTATGAGTCTGTTGATTAATGAGGATTTTCGTTCAAGATCAAGGCATGCGAAAAAAATAACCATCCCAGTACGATCTGCCGGACCTACGGGACAGGCAGGCATATATTTGATATTCCGAGGATTATTTTTTGAGCATAACGCAGAGATTGTGCGAAAAGACCATTAATCAACAGACTCATCTATTATAGCGTCATAAGTTACTAACATGCCAGTATATGAATATACAGCCTTGGATATAAAAGGGAAAACCGTCTCAGGGATAATTAATGCCGAAAGCGCCGGTACCGCCCGTCAGAAGTTGCGTGCATCCAGAAACTTTCCGGTCTCCATAAAAGAAGTACATGATACTGCCGCAATAAAAACACCTTCGTC
>JBARSG010000308.1:0-1640 GCA_049644625.1 Desulfobacterales bacterium
ATCCATCATTGTTAAGATCACCAATCGCTAAATCGTCAGCATCTCTATTTAGAGGATAATCATCACGTTGTAAAAATTCTCCTGTTGCTAAAGGGTCTTGAATAAAAACAGAAACGGAATTTTGAACGTTCCCAACAATTAAATCTACATTACCATCATCATCTATATCTTTGAGTTTAATCAAATTTGGTCGTAAGTCAGAAGTTAAGCTAAGAGGAGGTAAAAAATTTCCAGGTGATAACGGATCTTGAAATAACAAACGAATTTGCCCCTCACGTGCAAGAGCCAAATCCAAATAGTTATCGCCATTTATATCTCCAATATCTGCTGATGAACTATCTATATTTAAGCTGAATATCGGCAAATAAGTGCCTGGTGAATTGGAGTCTTGGTATAGAACAGATGTGTTTGAACCTGATATTATTACATCATTGAAACCGTCATCGTTTAAATCACCGATTTTCAGACAGTCAGGGATAAATCCAATACTTATATTCTTGCTTGGCAAAAATTCACCGGTTACAATAGAATCTTGGTATATAATTGAAATGTAGTTCGATGTCCGATAAAAAGTGCAAGCAGTAGCCATATCTTCTGATCCGTCCCCATTTAAATCGCCTATGTCAAGGCTGATGCAATATGGAAGATCTCCGGTTTTTACTCTTTTTACAAAGGAAAAGCTTCCTTGATTTTGACTATCCTGGTATAGTACAGAAACTTCTCCTTTCCATCTAGAGGTCGAAAAATAGCCTCTAGAACCCGCTATATCCTGATATCCATCTTTATTTAGATCAGCAATTTCAACTGCATCATACATCCAGAAAGGCTCAACCCAACTATCACCACCACCACCACCACCCGAACCAGTGATTGACACCAATCCTATGATTAATACGCACATTAAACAAACATAACGTAAAATATTTAACACATTCTTTTTATTCATAACACCTTCTCCATTTGTATTGTGTGTAACAAAACAAAATAAGCTAAGATTGTACCTAAAGTAATTGCGGCCAAATCAAAATAATCAAAAGTTCCTCGGGTAAAATAGTTTTTTGTGTTTTCTAAAAATAGAATCCCACCGAACCAATCAGGATTTACTTTGGAAGACCATAAAGTAAATTTTTGGCCCAACTCAAAAATAATGTCTGTCAAAAACCAAGATGTGCAGATGATTAGACAGCCTCTTTTTTGGCAATGCAACAAACCCGCTGTAATCAAAATGAAAGAAAATACATGGATGAATGAAGGTAAACTGTAGCCAGTAAATCCGAATATATTTGGAAGGGTTTTGTGCAGGCTTATGTTTACAAAACTTTTTTGAACAAAATAGGTCTGATCTGGAGAGCGATCAAAGAGATATACCAAAGTTCCTAAAAGCAGAACGGTTAGGCCGATCAAAATTTGGTGAATATTGATCATGCTACCGAATGTTTTAAGGAGATTTTTCATATTAATTTGTCTAAAGCAACCCAATCTTTTTTTTCTGAGATCAGAAATTTTCCACAGAATAATCTGTTCCGTACTGATATAGAAACGGTCGGTGGCATGCCGGACCTTGACCCTCTTTATTAGGATGTTGTTGACTATATGCTTTTTTTAACTACCAACAGAACAGGTGACGTTCTGTTAGGAGC
>JBARSG010000309.1:0-11815 GCA_049644625.1 Desulfobacterales bacterium
TTACTTCAGAAATTTTGACACACAAAGACCTATATGCTAATAAATAAATGATATTCCTTATGGTCAAGGAGTACGGCATGAACGGCAAGGTCTATTTTGCCCGTAAAAAAAACCGCCCAATTTTTGGATATGATGGGTCTATGTGCAGCCGAATACAGCGAGGCCACGGCCGAACTGATCGATGACGAGGTTCGCGAAATCATCAGCACTCAGTACGCCAGGGCATTGGACATCCTGCGTGGGAAGAAACAATTTCTTGAAAAAGTGGCCCGCATACTTCTGGAAAAAGAAAAAATTGAGGGTGAAGAATTAAAAGCCTTGATGGATAAAAATTCATAAAATTTTACGCTTAAATCAAAAATGTCATTCCATTTTAGTTATATCATTCAAAAGTTGTATGGGTGAGGATAACACATGAACAGCCGCCACGGAAAGGATGTTTCGGGCGACAAAACAGGTACCATGGGAACGTTTGCCGGTGTTTTTACGCCGAGCATTCTGACCATCCTAGGTATCATTCTGTTTTTACGCCTGGGCTATGTGGTCGGCAGCGCCGGATTGGGACACGCTTTGATCATTATCACCCTCGCCAATGCCATTTCGGTTCTGACCAGTATATCTTTATCAGCGGTCGCCACCAATATCAAAGTCAAAGGCGGCGGAGTTTACTACCTGATCTCAAGGACCCTGGGTTCGGAATTCGGTGGTGCCATCGGCATGGTTCTTTTTCTGGCCATGTCGGTTTCCATCGCCTTTTACTGTATTGGGTTCGGTGAAGCCGTCGCGGTGTTGTTGCCGCAAAGTGTATTTACCACTCCCAGAATTATTGCAGTGTTTGCCGTAATTTTTTTGTTCATCTTTGCCTGGCTGGGCGCCGACTGGGCGACCCGATTTCAATATGTCGTTATGGCGCTTCTGGTTTTGGCCCTATTTTCCTTTTTTACGGGTGGGTTACCCCGTTGGGAACTTTCGACTCTGGTTCAAAACTGGAGGGTTCCCTCCGAAGGCCCCAAGTTCTGGGTGCTCTTTGCTATTTTTTTCCCGGCGGTGACCGGTTTTACCCAGGGCGTGAGCATGTCCGGAGATCTGAAGGACCCCGGTAAAAGCTTGTCGCTGGGGACTTTTCTGGCTGTGGGGATATCGATACTGGTCTATTTTGGTGTGGCCCTTGTATTTGCCGGTGCTCTTTCCAATGAGATCCTGATGACAGATTATGGCGCAATGAAACGGGTGGCACGTTTTAACTTTCTGATCGATGCCGGAGTAGTGGCCGCCACATTATCATCGGCCATGGCTTCTTTTCTGGGAGCGCCGCGAATCCTTCAATCTCTGGCTTCGGATCGAATTTTTCCCTTTCTGCTGCCGTTTGCCAAAGGGGATGGCCCCTCAGATAATCCACGACGTGCGGTGCTGTTGTCGGCAGCCATCGCTCTTGGAAGCATTGGTTTAGGGCAACTAAATCTCATCGCTCGTGTCGTCTCCATGTTTTTTCTCATTTCCTACGGGCTGCTCAATTACGCCACATTTTATGAAGCCCGGGCGGCCAGCCCCTCTTTTCGGCCGAGGTTCAAATGGTTTGATCTGCGTCTCAGTCTGCTTGGCTTTCTGGCGTGTCTTTTGGTAATGCTGGCAATCGATTTTAAAACCGGGCTGATTGCCGTTTCCATACTTTTTGCCGTTTACCAGTACCTTAGGCGGACTGCAGGCCCGGCAAGATGGGCGGACAGCCGCCGATCTTACTACCTACAAATGACCCGAAAAAATCTACTGGGAGCATCTGTGGAACCGGAACACGCCCGTGACTGGCGTCCCCAAATACTCGCCTTTTCCAAGGATGCGCACCGACGTGAACGGCTGCTTCAATTTGCATCCTGGATTGAGGGAGGAAGCGGTTTGACCACCGTGGTAAAAATTTTAGAAGGTGAGGGTGTCAAGATGCTTAAGCTCCAGGAAGCAGCCGAATTGGAACTGCGATCGGATATTTCCGCGCATGGTTTTTCGGCATTTCCCCTAGTGGTTTTTGGCCCGGATCCCGAAATGACCCTGCATTTGCTGATCCAGTCGACCGGTGTGGGACCGCTGAAAGCCAATACCGTTCTCTTAAACTGGCGCAGCCCGAGATCAGAAACCCACAATGATCTGCGCGAACTTTCTTTTACCCGCAACCTGAGAGCAGCGTATCGTTTGGGAAAAAATATCGTGATTATAGACCCCGATGAAAAAAAATGGAACCAGCTTCAAACCCAGTCTGCCGAGAAACGGCGCATCGATGTCTGGTGGTGGGGGGATGCCACCAGTCGCCTGATGCTGCTGCTTGCATATTTAACGACTCGCAACGAGCCATGGGAATCGGCCAAAATCCGTGTCCTGGCGGCGGGTTATGATGAAGATACATCGGAAAACATGGAGGATCTCAAAAACGCCCTGGATGAAGCAAGGATCCAGGCGGAGACCATAATCGTAACAGATGCCGATGCCGAAAAATTATCGGAATGCTCTTGGGATGCCGCTGTTGTATTTTTATCTTTTCGTATTCGAGGCCATCAAATCACCTGTCCGTTTGATGAACCCTTAGAAGAAATTTTGCCCCGGCTCCCGGTTACCGCCCTGGTGCTGGCCGCTGAAGACATCGATCTCGATGCGCAACCTGAGGAAGGAACCGCCGGCGAGATGGCGGCGGCCATGGATGCGCTGGCCGATACACAGAAAAAATCCCAAGAGGCCCAAAAGGAGGCGGCCAAAGCCAAAGAGATCGCTGAAACCGCCAGAGAAAAATTGCTGGAACTGGAAAAATTTCCCGTGTCAGAACAAGAAAAAGAACAGCTTTCCAAATTGAAAACCGAGCTGGATCAGGCTGAAAAAGAGGCTGAAAAGGCCTTTCGACGGGCGGCCAAGGCACAGGCCAAGTCGGAAGATGCGGCCAAAGAGGTTAAGGAGCTTGGCGTGCCGGCGGAACCAAAAGAAAACAGGAATGAAGAAACACAGCGATAAAAAAGTCATATATTCAGATTTTAAAAATTTTACTCACAGAAAGGAGGAAACATGAAATTCATTGAAAACAAATGGTGGAGCCCTTATTTGGCTGGCGCTCTGGCCGACATTGTAATGATTCGGTCGGAGTAAAATAAAAAGAGGCGTTACGGCATTTATCGGCGGGATAATCGCCATGTTCGGCGCCCGCTTAGCCGTGGGATGACCCAGTGGACACGGGCTGAGCGATTCGGTTCAGCTAGCGGTAAGCGGATTTATTTAATCTTGAAAACCTGGTCCTGTGGGCCAGGTTTTCAATGCAAAAATAAACGAATATGGGGCGGATTTTAAATATAATAATCTTGACCAAATGATAATCTTAAGAAAAGGAGATAAAAAGATGAGCAAAAACAAAACATCAAGTATATTTTACCCAATTGTTATAATCATAAGCTTTTTTCTGATTACTGCTTGCGCCGGCACCCCGAGCAGTCCGGAAGCAGTGCCAAGCATGGTAAGTGCTGAAAACCCGGTGGAAATGGTTAACCAGCTAGGTGGGCACATCGCCGATGCTCGCAAAAATCAGCTGAATGTGCTTTCACCCACCTGGTACGCTAAGGCTGAGAGTTCCTATCTAAAAGCCAGAAATGATCTTGAAAAAGGCAAAGAGCTTTCGGACGTCCAGAAATATGTTAATGCTGCAGAAACGCAACTCCAAAAAGCAGAAGAAATGGCTAAAATATCTCGAACTACCTTAAGCGATCTGATTGAAGCAAGGAACAAGGCTCGCGTTGCCGGTGCTACGGATTTGGGCAAGGATTATGTGGCGGCGGAGAAAAGGTTTCTCAGCCTTACTCAAGCCATAGAGAATAATGATTTGCGTTATGCTCAAAATAACCAGAAAAAGCTTTCTGACGCGTTCCGTCAACTGGAAATTCGGGCAATTAAAGAAAAAACCATCGGCGAGGTACATACGCTGATTGATCAGGCTGAAAAAGAAGGTGCTAAGAAAATAACCCCCAAGTCATTTGCCCTGGCCCAAGAAAAGTTGAAGGAAGCCGATGAATTCATCACCGAAAATCCTTACGATAAAGATACCATGAAGAAGAAAGCCGATGAGGCCCTGTTTATGGCCAAGCGGCTTCATCCCTTAATGGATCAGAGCCGAAAGATCAAATCCATGGATCCCGAACAAATTGCTTTATGGATGGAAGACACCCTCTACAAAACGACCCGTAAACTGTCGGCTCCGGATATGCGGGATCAGGACTTTGAGGTTCAGGTGGAGAATATTCTCGGCTCAATCGGCACGCTGCAGTCTGACCATGATTTTATGATGGCCAAGGTAAATTCCCAGCAAGAGCAAATGGATCTTTTGAATCAGCGCATCGGTCTGCTCGACAAACAGACTCGTAGAGGTCAGGCCGAAAAACAGTTCAACCAGCGATACAATGAGGTCCAGACATTTTTTGACAGTGACGAGGCTGAAGTTTACAAACAAGAAAACCAGTTGGTTATCCGTTTAAAGGCCATTAAATTTCCGGTGGGCCAGAGCATCCTTATGCCGGGAACTTATACTCTGCTGACTAAAGTTCAACGGGCCATCAGAACCTTCGGTGAACCTCGGGTGGTGGTCGAAGGTCATACAGACAGTACCGGCTCGGATGAAGTTAACGAGTACTTGTCTCAACAAAGGGCCGAAGCAGTTATGGAATACCTGATTGCGAATAAGACCCTGCCATCCGATAAAATTATGGCCGTTGGATATGGATCGGTAAGGCCTCTGGCGTCCAATGAGACATCCCAAGGACGGGCCATCAATCGCCGCATCGATGTGGTTATTACGCCCTTGGTAAAGCCGGTGCCCTACACCCCATAGCTACCAAGCCGAACAAGGTCTATAAAAAAAACTTCAGTTATGCTTTTACCGCGCACTTGCAGCTCGGAACCAAGACTTGCTAAAGAGCCTCTCCGACCGGGGCGCGGCCAGGGAGCAGAAAACCATGATTGATACAACTACAGATACCGGTGGTCCTAATATGGCTGCGAAACGTTGGCGACGGTTACTCCTCAACCGGTGGATGCTGGCCGGGGTCGGGGCAGTTTCACTGTATGCCCTGCTTGGCTTTTTGCTGGCCCCCTGGCTATTCAAACGCTATGTGAACAATTATGCCGTAGAAAAACTCAAGCGCAAAGCATCAATCGTTGAGGTTCGCGTCAACCCCTTCCTATTCACATTTGATGCTCAAGGCTTTGTGCTCAAAGAAGCGGACGATAGTCCCATTATCGGCTTCGGGCGCATGTTCGTAGACTTCGAGCTTTCGAGTCTCTTCCGATGGGCGTGGACGTTTGCAAACATTCGAATAGAACGACCGGTATTGCACGTGGAGATTCGGCACGACGGCCGTCTCAATCTCGCAGCGCTTTCTGACAGCCTGCCTAAGTCGGAGGGTTCTCCCACCGAAGTCCGTCGCCCGCCTCGGCTGTTGGTGCAACACGCCGAACTCATCGACGGCAGCTTCACCTTCAGCGACCGATCCGACCTTACTCCTGCCACCGAGACCTTTGCGCCTCTCAATATCGAGTTCAAAGATATATCTACACTTCCGGATCGCAAAGGCCCATACACCGTCAGGGCCAACCTGCCCGGCGGCGGCACGGTCGGCTGGAGCGGCGAAGTATCTTTGCACCCGATTTTTTCCCAGGGCCAGTTAAGCGTGTCCGGCTTTAAGCTGGCCACAGCGTGGAAATTTGCACAGGACGAGTTGCACCTTTCCGAGCCGACGGGTGAAATGGACTTCAGCACCTGTTATCGATTCGATTATCGAGAGCACAACGCCTTCTTGACGTTGAAGGACTCAACGCTCGCGCTAAAGGGCCTTGTGCTCACGGAAAAAGGCAAGCGCGCCCCTATGCTTGCTCTGGAAGCAATTGAAGTCGCTGGCATGGGCTTCGATCTTAAAACACGGGAGATTATGGTTCCAAACATCACCGTGCGTGACGGTAGAATCGCGGCATCGGTTAATGAGGAGGGGGTGTTCAACTGGCAGAAGCTTGCTGTACGCCGGGAACCTGAGGAGGTGACTGAACCCATTCCTGGCGCTTCTGCATCCACCGGCCGGCCGTGGCGCATAAAAGCAGGCGCGGTGAACGTGGAAAACGTTGCGCTGGATTATACAGACCGCAGTCGCGCCACTCCCTTGACCCTGGCCGTTGGCGGGCTTAATATTCTGTTGAACGCGTCGGCAGAAGTTGGCGCCGGACCGGCAAAAGCCACTGTGGATGGTTTAAAGGTGAAAATGAACCGCGTCGCGTTTTCCGAGACCGGCGATAACATCCCTCTCATCGCAATAGACACCCTATCACTGGATGACGGCTGCATCGATATCGGCAGTCGTTCGATAAAACTCACGCGGGTAGAGGCTGCTGGCGGTGAAACACATGTGGTGCGCGGCAAAAACGGTCGGATCCAGCTGGCTGAGATGCTGGCTCCCGGCGACCGAGGTAAGTTGAAGCGCGAAATTGTCGAGACCGGTGAGAAGGCTCGATCCGAGGGCAAGCCCTGGTCGTTCAGGCTTGATGCGTTTGAGTTGAACGGGTTCAGCGCGGCACTGCAGGACCGTACCATTGACCCTGCCGTGGTTTACGACCTGAAAGATATCCGCGCATCGCTAAAACATCTTACCAACGACGGCAAAACGCCCATCGATTTTGACGCCCAGCTCAAAGTGGCACAGGGTGGAAGTGCAAGATTCACCGGCCAGGTCAGCCAGGCCGGCGATCATGCCGAAGCACGGGCGAGTGTTATGGGGGTAAGCCTCAAACCGCTGCGTCCGGCCCTGGCCAAATTCGCGTGGCTCGCGCTCGAGTCTGGCAACCTCACCGTGTCGGTCCTTGTAAAATATCGCTCCACCAAATCCGGTCCACAGTTGCGCGCCAAAGGCTCCGTTAGCCTGGACAGCGTCAGGTTAAACGAAACCGACACTGGCGAACGGTTTCTTGAATGGAAGGCCATGTCCGCGAATGGACTGAAGTTTGGACTGTCGCCCAATGGGTTGCAGATCCAGGAAGTGAGGCTGCTGGAGCCCGGCGCCAAAGTTGTGATCTTCAAGGACCGCAGCGTAAATCTGGCTAAGGTGATAAAGAGCCCGGAAGTGGTTGACATCGAGGAAACATCACGCCCAACACAGGCGCCGGCCGTGGCGCCGAGCGCAAATCGAGAACTTTTTCCGGTGAGCATCGATCGGGTTCGTGTGGAGAAAGGGGTTGTTGATTTTGCTGATCTTAGCTTGGTACTGCCGTTCGCCGCCCAGATGACTGAGCTTAACGGAGGTGTTACGGGCATCTCCTCCGACCCGACGAGTCGAGCCTCGGTCACCCTTGATGGCAACGTCGACGAATACGGACTCGCAACCGTCAAGGGTAGATTGAGTCCGTTCATGCCCAAAACTTTCACTGACATCACCGTGTCCTTCCGTAACGTGGAAATGAAGCCGCTCAGCCCATACAGTGCCACGTTTGCCGGGCGCAGAATCGCATCCGGCACGCTTAGCCTCAGCCTGGGATACAAAATCCGGAACAGCGAACTTCTCGGAGATAATCAAGTGGTGCTGGAACAGTTCACGCTCGGCGAGCGGGTGGAGGCGCCAAATGCGGTTAACCTGCCGCTTGATCTGGCTATCGCACTCCTTACCGACGCCCAGGGTAAGATCGATGTGGCAGTGCCCGTACAGGGCAACTTGGACAACCCGAAATTCAAATACGGGCATGTGATTCGGCAGGCGTTCATTAACCTGATTACCAAAATCGTGACCGCGCCATTCCGAGTGCTGGGCGGCCTCTTGGGTGGTAAGAGCGATCAGATGGACGCCATTTCTTTCTATCCCGGCAGTGACCGCCTTCTGCCGCCGGAGCTGAACAAACTTAAAAAGGTGGTTGAAGCCCTGGAAAAGCGGCCCCGGCTGAGGCTTGTGGTGCAGGGCCGTTTTGATCCCAAGCTCGATGGCGAGGCGTTGCGTACACAGCAGATAAAGCGTGCCCTCGCCGGGCAGATGGGCGTGAAACTTGCTCCTGACGAGGAATTTGGGCCGATCGCGTTCGAAAATGCCAAGACCCAGCGAGCTCTGGAGAAGCTGCTTGAGAGGCGGGGTGGTGACAACGCAGTAGCCGATTTCAAAACGCAATACGAAAAAGTGACCGGCGAGAAGGCCAAACGGGTGAATTCCGCCCTGGCATTTTTCGGTTGGGAAAGTTCAGATACCGCCTTTTACCGGGCAATGTTCAAGGAGTTGGTAACACTGGAGCCGGTCACCGACACCGATCTCCTAGATCTTGCTCAGCGGCGCGCGGAAGCCATCGTAAACGATCTTAAAACGACTGCCGGCTTGGACATCATGCGGGTGACCGCAGGAAGTTCAGGTCCCGTGGAGGAGGTCTCCACCGAGACCGTCAACACCAGACTTATACTAGACGTCATCAAGCCCTCGGCGTAGTTCACGGAAATATTCCATAAGCGGAGGCCTTCATCACTGGCCTCACAACAAGGGGTAAAGACTTTTTGCACCACTGAAATTTAAGTTGAGGAGGATTTGGCGAAACTGTGTCGAGAGCCTCGATGTAGAAACTACGGTCTGTCACCCAGTCCCCCCTGTTGCAGGTCCGGTCGGATTAAGGTGGAAGCCGCCAAAGCCCATATACCGAGGCGTGAAATTGACATGGCGTTGTGTAACCAATGCCAAATATGCGAGGAACTGTGCCCAAGGGGACGGAAGTAGATATAAACCCATATTACAATGAACGTTCTTTATATCTCCTTATAACCCAAAAACCACCGTACCCAAGACTGACATGATTAAAACCATTATCATGAAAATGAAATCTAATATCAAGTCAACAATTGTATTGAACATATTTCCCACCCTAAGTTCCGCAGTTACTGTTGAAAAATTCCAGAGCTTCTTCAACCGAATCAAACAATATCCATTCCCTTTTGACAGTCCTGCCGGCCTCCTTTCTTGTTCTTTCAATCGTTGTACTGCCATGGTACTCGTAACGGTCCTGATAATGAGCGTAAAATGCATATCTTGTCATTTTGTTTGTCCTCCCGAAAATATTTTAATTATCATTTAAAAACCAGACCTGACAAAAAACATCCGTTGCATTATATAACCCTTTATGTTTAATTAAATGCCCATGTGTTTATATTTATGAACTCAACAGGCAAAAAAATTTACCTTAGTTCCCTGGATATCCAAATGACCTTCCCAATAATACGGACACTGTTTATTTCATTGCCTTGCAGGTAAATCGGAGAATAATCCTTGTTGTCACTGAGCAAAACAAGCTTATTGGGATGTTTTTCCACCCTTTTAACCATTATGGTATCATCGATGCCAACCGCATAGATGGCGCCGGCTAAAATGTCTTTCTGAGATTCGTCTATCAGAATAGTATCTCCGTCTTTCATTTCAGGTTCCATGCTATTGCCAAAAATATCCATTAGTACCATCTTGTTCCGGTTGCCTTTGGTTGTCAACCAGTCCTTTCGGAATGCATAGTAACCTTCAACCTCTGAGCCGACTTCAAAAGAACCGCCCCCCGCGCTCAACCTGGCTTTTACTTTGGGTATATTTTTAAATATGGAATCATTGGAAACAGATTTTTTGATAAATGTTTGACCGGACCCCGTTTCAACCCAGTCAGGATTTAATCCATAGGTTTTATATAACTTCAATATCCATTTATCCGGGATTGAATTTTTTTTCCTGGCTTGTGTAATTGCCGATCGGTTGATCTTTAAAACGGAAGCTAATTCAGTTTGCGATGCTACTCCGGTTGCTTGAAAAACCCTTTGTAGAAAAGATTCAAATCTTGCAGTAGACATATTTTTTACCTTATCTTAACGTTAATAATGATTTTGGAATACGGCAAATTTTTTTTACGAACCCATTAATAAGTTATGTTTAAACTTATAAACATATTAATTTATATATTGCAACACTTTTTTGACAAAAATTAAAAAAAATTATTCTTATATTGATAAGGCAACTTTTACTTTAATTAGGGGGGGTCAAAATTCGGTTGTCGAAGGGGGTCAATTTTCGGTTGACATTTCGAGGAGATTTTGAAGTAGGCTCTTACTGACAAAAAAATGTCGCCCATAAAACCATAAGTTCTATGAGCGACATCACACTTCCCTTAAAAAATTTGGCATAGGCTGCTCAGATAAGCACTAAATTTATTTCTCGGTGTACCCGCTTCCGACGATCAAACCGCCCGTGGTTTTCCTGACATAGGTATGTTTTTGCTTCTCTTTCCATACATAACCCACCCATACACCATCAGCAGTCGCTGTGGCACATTCATTATAAACAGGTTCTGCTTTCTCTTTAAGGCTTTGCCCAACCAATGACGGATGAACCAAAAGATTACCCCCCTCTTCCATTATAAATACATAGTGGGGTTTATTTTGTGCCGCACTTGCAAAGTCCTCAGCTGTTTTCCCGCCATCAATAGCCACAACAATGTCATCTACTTGTTTCTTGATAGCATCTTTATCCACTGCAAAAGCACCTGTTGCCAAACAAAGACTAAAAATCAACGTTAAAGATATAATTGCAACTCTTTTCATATTCATCTCCTTTCTTTGGTTTTCTGTTTACAATCATGAGTTCATAAAATCACCATACAGGAATAACTACCCCTAATCACCTCCTTTTCTCAATAAAATTGAACTTGCACGAACATTCGCTAAAACCGCCGGCATACCTGTGGATCTGTCAAAGATTTTCACGGCTCCTTGCTGCACAAGAGGTCGATTCAGATCGAATAAAAAATGGGTCGATTTAGGTTAAACTATCTTACGAATTCACTGAAAATGTAATTTATTCCACTATGGCTATGGGTTTAAATCAGGTCGGTTATATATAAGCAATTGATGTGCCAAATTTAATTAAAAACTAATACAATGAATTTTATATAAATTCAATCTATTTATTTAAAAACAAGAGGAATATGTGAAGGAAAATTCATACAGCATGCAGAGGAAGATTGACATAAAAAAGACCCAACTCTTTGTAAAGCAACAATTAATCACTGAAGGGAATTTCCTTCAGCTGATCCGAATTCAATACGCTGCCCTGTGGTATTGATATGCTATTTTTAACCTGAAGTAAAAAATAATATTTATAATTGACATTTACTTTCCAATAATTATTTATATGATAATTTAAAGTGTTATATTTATTTCACAAATTCAAAGAAAGACCATTGGTCGGGAGACAAAAAAATGGAAACAAAAAAATATATATTCTTGAGTGTTTTATTAATTGCTCTGATTATCTCCGGTTGTGTTTCGTGGCAAAAAAACTACGGCAAGCTTAAAACTATACCTAACGGCCCAAACCATCTGACCATTCAAAATTTAATCGATAAATGGGATGATTACCACATTTATTGTTCCGACCAGTATGCCGGACCTAGTTTTCGATCACCTTTAGGCATCATGTTCGATCCGAAAAATAATGATACAATGCTGGTGGGTGATCGGTGGAAAAAGGTCAGTGATCAAAAGACGTTGGCAGATATGACAAAACGGATTTCTCTGGCCACTCAGCATGAGCCCTGGCTCAATGAAATTTTAGGGCCGGACGGCCGGTTTTACGGATATCTCTATTATTCATATGGCGTTGTAACCCTTAAAATGGTTGGTGATAAAAAAATGTATGTATTTAACCTGGAGGAACCTCCTGATGAGGGTGGTGACCATGAATAATTTGGGCTGCCCTATTTGCGTTCACGATTTCTGCCAATGATCTTTTCTCTCACCTTCAAGACGTCTCAAGGT
>JBARSG010000310.1:0-2762 GCA_049644625.1 Desulfobacterales bacterium
CAGTATATCCCCCGAGTTTGTAGACGAGGCGCATATCCGTACCGGGGTAGTTAACTTTGGCCTTGTTGAGATGCTCAAATAGCTGTGCAAGGACTCGATTAGCTGCTGGCCTCGAAGCACTGTGCACTCGTATATTCAACTCCTTGTTTTCCGGGTCTGGTAGAATGTCAGCTTCCGTTACGAAAAGGTCCTGGAGTAAACGCCGTGCTGCCGGCGAGTCCACTGTGGGACCAGTTATCAACCCAACCATGGCTGTTTCCGCACGATATGCAATCATACGGATGGTGTCCATCAGGCGTTTTCTTCCCGGAAGCAAACGCAGGAACTTGTCCTTCTCATCAAGTTGCCCCCAGGTAATATGTTTGGCCGTATCTTTCAGTTCCGCTTTCAACTTCTCCAGTTGGTGTTCATAATTTTCGATCTCCTCTACAGATTGGCCTTTTTCGTCACCCATTTACGATATTTGGCTGGTCTGTCTTCGGTTTCAGGATGCATGGTCATTTCAGCAAAACGAGCACGGCGATATCGAAGCTTGTTTTGTAATGAGTTTCGTGACCGGTCCAATTGTCTCCAAGTGGGATTTACGACTTTTTCGGTGTCAGGAAATTTGGTGACGCCATATTCTAAAATTACATCAATATCAAAGTGTTGCATCATATAGTTGAAAAAGTTTTCCTGACACCATCGGCTAAACATACGGCCTGCCAGTTGTGTGTGGGGCAGGTCAAAAGCAGTGCTTATGAGGCTGGTCTGATGGCCTGAATCAGTAAGCTTACGCACCTCTCTCATCCACATGGCATCCTTGCCGGAGCCAACGTAACTACCCATTTCACAAAGCCGCATGTCTATCACTTCACCGGCTGGCATGGTTACTTTGTGCTCGGTGAACCATTCCTCTGGCCAGGGTTCTCCTGGATGCTTATGATAGGTCTGACAACCTATCCGATGCTCCTTCCGCATTTCGGCAAAAAACGCCGGGCTATACCCTTCCCGGTCGAAAACAAGGACAAATCGACACAAGGATGGGTTTTCGGCCAGTTGCTGCTGGCTGGGTTGATCGGGAACATCATCAAGCAAGCGGGGAACAATATCGTTCCTCAGAGTATTCAGCAATCCCGGATCGATCTCTTTTTCGATCACAAAAAAGGGACGGCCTATGGCGTCATTGACCCAGTAATCGGTGATACCCCTCAGGCACAGTCGCTCACGGGACACGTAACGACGAGGCAATTTGGTCAACCGTCCGTTATAAACTCGTACATGTCCATCAATGTAAAGCGCGCCCACCGATTCAGGTTCCAGATTCATCCAATATTTTCCTAAATGCGCAGCCCAACGCTCGGCTTCATCATCGGCGCTCAACTCGTCCATCTTGTTACGCAAGCAACGCACTTCCGGTATACGGTCCAGCCCCAGCAATTTGCCAAATTCCCCGGGAGCATGACCTCGCAACTTCTCTGTTGTCTTGATCCTGCATAGAGCCATCAGGGCCAGGAGCAACAGCACATGAAAAATCGTATAGTACCCGGTCACTCTGCCAAGAAGCTCTTCGGCGTCGTTGAACAACCCGTTTGCCAACAGCGCCGGTATTGCGCATAGCACCCCTGCCTTGGGTACATCCAGGCATAACTCAAAGTCCACCGTGGCGCCGACTAATTCGCCCATGGATGCGAGCACTCGCTCCTCTACCCTGGTACAGGCCACCCCCATACCTTCGGCGGCGGCCGCATCCACCACATTCCGCGACGATTTGCTAATGGCTGTCTCTTTGTGCTTGGATTCTGATAAACGACCGTCATTTATTGCTTTGCGAAGGGTGTCATATTTTACGTTAAGCTCTTGGGAAACATCGCTCCTTGTATACCCCTGATCCAGTAAGCTCTGGGCTTTCTCGATAACCTCCGGGGTCAACACCTTGCCTCCCCGACGGCCTCGACGTCGGACGAAAAAGGCTTCTGCTCCATCCTTTCGAAGCTTATTCACAGAACGGATAACACTGCTTTTGGATACGCCGAAAGTCCTTATTACATCTGCCTGACGACAGGCCCCGGATTCGATCATTTGTGCGGTGAACAGACGAAACATTCGCTGATCTGTTTTGTCGTGGGAATAAATCGGGTAAGTGCCTATGAAGTAGGTCCAGCGCTCCTCGTCTCGCCAGACACTGACCAGGCCGTTGATTTCTGTTGCACCGTTAGGGATTAGTGGTAATATCTGCTGTGGCATGGCGCCTTTCTCCTTTCATGTATTTGTGGTGAATATTGAAGGAAAAGGTGTCACGCTCATTTTCCGGTTGCAAGTCTTTATTTGCAAACGGCAAAAAAAACTCAACTACATGAAATAATAATGCTTATCAGAACATTTTCCGCCTAAATCCTTTCAACCCAGATCAAGAGTCCTGAAATTGCGGGCGGCCTAAAGTATAATATCGAATTTGCATTAGCTAAGATTTAAAGAATAACGATCGTTTATTGAAATCTGCCACGTATCTTACACTATGAGTCAAGGGTAATGAAAAGATCTTTCAAAACAATTATCTTTCTGTTCATCTTCCTTTTATCCATGCCTATCTTTTTGTTAGCTGGCCAACACAGAGTAATCCGAGTAGTCGATGGCGACCCTATAATAGTCAACTATCGAGGAAAACCAGAAAAAATTTGCCTGCCATGTGTCAACACCCACGAATCCATCCACCCAGACAAGAAACAGAATATCCCTATCGGTAAAACCGCATCAGATTATACGCAAGAGAAACTTGCACG
>JBARSG010000311.1:0-1856 GCA_049644625.1 Desulfobacterales bacterium
ATGTTACCCTTGGCGGTCGCGGTCTCTTTTTTAAAGATTAAAAAACAAAAAAGCGGAGGTTAAAGACACAAAATGGATAAGCCTCTCCCTCATCTAATGGGGGTCGGGCCGTATCATCTTATTGATATTACAACTAAAACGTTTAAAGTTTGCCTCAAATATGGCCGTAGATTCAAATAATAAGTACAACGTTAATCTATAAATTTCAACAGGTTCGCGCGGCCCGACCCCCAATCGATCCTGAAGCCTCGGAAAACAAAGCAGACTATATCAGATGAATATAATGCATACAGACAAATATGGTTCTTAAATAGGAAAAAGTACAATGAGATATCCGAAAAAGCCTATGCTTTCTAAATCCCGATTCCTTGCCGGTGAACAATGCCATCTGCGTTTGTGGTATTCGTGCTTCAATCGTGACCTTGCAACTCCTGTATCTCCTGCGCAACAGGCTATATTTGATACCGGGCATGAAGTTGGTGAACTGGCAACTCGGCTTTATCCCGAAGGTGTTCTTATTAGAGAAGATCACTTACACCACGAGGAAGCTGTCCAGACCACACTGAAAGCCATACAGGACCCAAATGTAAGATCGATCTATGAAGCCGCTTTTCTTTATGATGATGTTAGAATACGCGTGGATATTTTGGAAAGATTAGATAATGGTCAATGGAATCTGATCGAAGTGAAATCTTCCACATCGGTAAAAGATGTTCATTTGCCTGATGTTGCAATCCAGTATTATGTCCTTCAAGGATCAGGCTTGGATATTAACCGGGCTTTTCTTTTACTCATAAATAACCAATATGTTTATGATGGAAACAACATTGATCTTGAGAACCTCTTTTCTTCTTTCGATGTTACAGAGCAATCCCTCTCACTCCAAAATGAGATATCGTTTAGAATTGCCGAGCACAAGGAAATGTTAAGAGCACCTAATGCACCTATAATTCAACCCTCACGACATTGTAACAATCCTTATAGTTGTGACTTTTGGGATTATTGTACAAGAGATATGCCCGAGCATTGGGTTTTGAATCTATATGGCATTTCACAGAATAAATTGGATGAACTGACAGGCATGAATATTCAGGATATCAGGGAAATTCCTGGCTCCTACCATTTAACTGAACTCCAGAAGCGCATGAAAAGGTGTGTGATTAATGATAATGAGTTTATTTCAAGGAGGCTCAACGCCCAGCTGATGAACGTGGAATATCCCATCCATTTTCTTGATTTCGAAACTGTGAACCCTGCGATTCCTTGTTACGCCAACACCAGGCCCTATCAGATAATCCCCTTTCAATGGTCTGATCATATTCTTTATAAAGACGGAACACTTGAGCATAAGAAATATCTCTGCGATGATGAAAAGGACCCAAGGGAAGATTTTGCCCGTACACTTCTTGATGCTTTAAAAAAGAAGGGGACTATTTTCATATATACAATTTATGAAAAGGGGATCATCACAAGACTTGCTGAACATTTCCCTCAATTTCGCAATGATCTGTTACTCATCCCAAATCGCTTTAAAGACTTGTGTGCGATTATTAGAAATAATTTCTATCATACAGGATTCCATGGTTCCTTTTCACTTAAATCTGTACTTCCGAATCTTGTTCCTGATATGGATTATGAAAAACTGGCGATTCAGGAAGGGAACCAAGCTTCATTTGAATTTTTACGCATGATAGACCCCTCAACACCACTTGAAGAAAAAGATAGAATCAAAAAAGAACTTCTTATATATTGTAGCTATGATACCTTAGCTATGGTGAAAATTAGAGACGAACTTATTAGACGATTTTAAATAAAGTGTATGCGAATGGTCGAATGGGGGTCGGTCCATATCATCT
>JBARSG010000312.1:0-9247 GCA_049644625.1 Desulfobacterales bacterium
GGATAATATGGATCATACCAGATATTATCCCGAACGGCATAATAGAGCTTTACGGCCTTTTTCATCTGGTCTTCGCCTGCATCAATTACCGTATCATTTGCATATTCGATAATTATTTTATTGTCACTGTCAATGATTGCCGTAGGAGCGAGATATTTTTTGTCCATATTATCCATTAAACCGAATTCCTCAAGGTCTGATTCGAGTTACGGGTAGATTTGCTATGACAGAGCATAATCTATGAGTCTGTTGATTAATGGTCTTTTCGCACAATCTCTGCGTTATGCTCAATAAATAATCCTCGGAATATCAAATATATGCCTGCCTGCCCCGTAGGTCCGGTAGATCGTACTGGGGTGGTTATTTTTTTCGCATGCCTTGATCTTGAACGAAAATCCTCATTAATCAACAGATTCATCTATTCAGCAGGTCGATTTGAAAAAGTCAGATTCAACACTGTATCTATTTGCTCGCTTACAGGATTCATTGATATGGGCTGGAATTGCTCGACCTGATGTTTTACCTTTTCAAACGCTTTGCGGGTTATTCTGTCAGAACCAGCAGCCAGACGAACACATCCCTGGAAGATAAAGAAACTCAAAAACATGGTTATGCCGATGGTTAAAAATGCATGCAGAAAGAAGTCGGAGGAAAGATAGTTGCCGGTGAAGTAGTTTTGTGCGGTTACCCAGCCCACATGGCCCAGGATACCTATAACCGGCAGGTTGAAAACGATCTGAAGCATAACTCCGCTCAGGATTTTCGAAGACTTCTCAATTGTATTGTCCAGTGAATTGCTCCATAAGGCGTTAAGATCCCCGTTCAGGGTATCACTTTCCGGGAGGACATCTTTAATCCTTCTCACCGATTTGTCAAACCGAGCTTTAACAAGAGATTCAGCAATGTCCGGCCATTCTTTTAAAATGGAAAGCCGGTAATCACGCATGGCAGCATCTACTCCCTCGCTTTTTCCGGTCTCAACCAGTGCTGCCCTGGATTCTTTAAAATGCCGGAGAGAGGAAACCATACCTGCCAACTGGCGAAGAGGGTTCCCGAACCTGAACATTGCAACAATGCCGGTACCGAAAATCAAAATGCGTGCCCATATGGCTATGAGCCATCCCACCGGTCCCAGCCATCGATTCGCAAGTTTTTGATACAAAAGCACATTTACGCCGAACAGCCGTCTGGAGTTGTTGTTTTTAAAAGCAAAAAGGGCGTCTTTTACCGCCTTTGTTTCCGCCGCCTGGATATTCTCTTTGGCGGCCACCAGTTTTTCCAGGTCCTTTTCAATTTCAACCCGTGTTTCTTCAAAGATGTAGTCACGCAGGCTTTCGGCATTTTCCAGCCGCCTGTCGATCACGAATCCCGGGCGATTGAAGGTGCCGAAAATCATCTGCCGGAGCTCTTTAAACTGATCAAAATCGTGCAGAGGATATGCTGCCGGGTCCCATCCTGGATCGCGCAAGTGCCGACGTGCGGAAATACACAGAACCGTTTGAATAGGTCTTTCCCAGGCATTGTTAATAAACCCCAAAAATTCAGGCATTATCTTTTCTTTAAGCTCGTTTTCGTCCTGACGGTCACACTTGTTAATTACAACCACAAGAGAATCTCCGCCAAAAAAGCGCACATAAGATGCCAGAAAATCCACATGGTCTCTTCTTTTAGGATTTTCCGAATCAAAAACGCAGATGAGTATGTCTGAAAGCGCTATGGCGTTATGCACCATGGGAACCTGCTTTTCGTATTCGTTGCTGTCCGTATCCGGTGTGTCGATTAGTATTACGTGATTAAGGGATGCCGCTATATGACTTGATCGCGTCTCAACATTCTCTGTACCCAGTACTTGACTCAAATGGCCGGCATCGCTCTTTTCCCGGCAAAAAACAACGATGTTTCGGGTAGTGGGACGCAGATTTCCTGCTTCGGACAAGCCGTCGACTTCCGCCAGAGCATTCAGGAGCGTGGATTTGCCGGAGCCGCACGGGCCGATCAGGGTAACAACGAGCTTACGTTCAAAACGTTCCTCAAGGTCCGTGATCATGCGAAGCACCTGGTCGCACTGTTTTTTTAGCGCTGCACCAGGCTGCCACATGGGTGCCTGGTTTATTATAGCCCCGAGCATCCTCACGTCATTTTTATACCCCTCAATCCTGCCGAGTGCTCTTATTGAGTCGGTCTGCCGGTTTGAAATCGTCATAATGCCATCGCCTTTTCACACGCTTCAATGTTGACTTGTATCTGATTTATCAGGGTTTCCGCCTCATCCATGGCATCTTTTGCCGCCCGAATTATCCCGCCGGTAATCTCCTGTTCGAAAAGATCCTTCACCTCTTTAAGTTTGTTGTTTAACCATGCCTGAACAATAGGGCCCAGCATGTCGTCGAGCTGCTTCTGATCGGCCTTTTTAAGACCGGTGGTGGCGGGAATTGCAACAAGGGCATACAGGTCATGCAGCCCGAACAGTCCGGTGAGCTTGACCTTGATTCCCACGGCTCCCACCGGATCGCCGGTTGAAAGAATATAAGTTACCGCTACGGTGGCCGGTACCACGTTTAAAAAGGCGGAAAATGTCTGCCGGATCTTGAACCACATTCCCATTTTGCTGCGGAAATTTTTTGCCAGATCTCTCAGCTCCTGATCGATGCCTTGTGACAAATCCACAATCACATCCCGACGTGACAGAATAGACTCCAACACCGATTTCCAGTCTCTATTCCGCAATTTTTCCTGCTCCTGAAAAACAACCGGGTGCGCCGAAACAAAGAATGTTAAAGACACCTGTTTTTCCGTGGTTTCGATGTGGGGATTTTGATCGTTTTTCAGACCTTTATCTGCTCTGATCCGCTCGACGGCCTCAAGCATTTGCCGGGTCACCGGATCTTTCAGGTTGAAGGAAACCGAAATTTCAGGATTCACAGTTTTGTAGCGCATACGGTTTACGGCAATTACAAGATCCTCTTCGACTTTGTCGGTAAAATTTTGTTGCGGCTCTATTTTCTTAGTCCCGGAAAACATATCTTTTACCTTTTTCGGGGTGTCTAATAACACTTTAAAAGGAAGCTCAACAACTCTGCCTGTTTTGCGCATTGCTTTGACATAAGGGGGATCTGTTAGCATCCAGATCTCAACAAAACGTTTCACGACCCGGTCCATGGGAAAATGCTTCAAGGCTTCATGCACACAATGACTCTGGACTGTTTGCAGGGCATCAAGATAAAGGCGCAGCTCATCACGGGAAATTCTCGCATGTTCCATGAGATCTCCGGCCATAGTCAGCACATCCTTTAATATCGAAGAAAGGAGTTCGAGTCTTAATTCGTGGGAATCCATGGACTGGAGAGCAGTTATAAACGAAGGATCTTTTTTGCGTACCGGGCGCAATGACATGAATCGTTTACCCGCAGCCACGGAGTTATCCTCATCCGAACGATAAATTCCCAGTACGTACCGGTCCGCGTCATTCCCATACAAGTTTCGGGCAACGGTCATGGCGTGTTCCTGCACCTCTTCTTTTTCAAAGCTGGGATAAACGCGGTAGACCAAAAAGCATTTTCTCATTCCGATGCCCGTAAGCATTTCTGAGATAAAATCGGTATTTTCGCGGTTGTTATAGTTGGAATTGGTGAAAACATATATCAGGATATCGGATGATTCCAGAGCTTTTAAAGTAATATCCCGGTTAATGTAAGTGCCTTTGGCTCCGGTATCAAAATCTGGTGTATCCATCAACACCAGATTTTGAGGAACGGCGTCGCTCAGAACATAGAGGGGGTGTCCGGAAACGGTGAGATCCTTTGTGTCTTTCAGGGGATCGGGCAAACATCCGAACGGCTCGAACAGGGAGGAAAGCATGTTCGGCCGATTGAAGATTTCCCGGTGCACGGAAGCAAGTACACGGCGGTTAAGCCCTGCACTGCCGCCAACCGGCGAAAGGCGTTCACCGAGCATCGAGTTGAACAGACTCGATTTCCCTGAAGAACCGCCGCCGCAGATGGTTGCCATAATGGGAAAATCAGGAGAAAGCCGGGTAAGCAGTTTGCCGTCAACAATCGTGGACCATGCGGCAATATCCTTGCTTCGACCGAGCCTGAGTCTGTCCTGGATACCGGGAATACACCTTCTTAATATTTTGAGGGCATCAGTTATGTTTTGTTTATAAAGAGTTTCCATGGCAGTTGCCCGTAAGATAACACATTTTTATTCACAAAGGAATGCTGTAATTATGCAATATTGTTGAAACCTTAAAAACAGCTTTACTATAAAAGAAAGAAGGCATACATATAAATAGGTTCCGGGTTCAAAAGCTGATGATCATCAGGAGCAATTGATGCAAATAGAAGTGGCATGTTATTCCGGATACCGGGGTGAAGAAACGCCCCGGCAAATCCGGCTGGGTGACAGAAAAATCGAGGTAAAAGAAATTCAAGATCGATGGCTGGCCCCGAACCACCGTTATTTTAAGGTGTTAGGAGACGACAATGCGATTTACATTCTTCGTTACGACTCGGAATCATGGGATTGGGACCTGACGTTCTACAAGGAAAAAGAGTAAATACAGATAATTATCCCACCCTCTATTTTACACATTCGATCAAACAGAAAATTCTGACTCAATGAATCTTTTTATCTGATTTGCCTTTTCAATGACAACTGTTTAGTGTAATCCATTATTCCGGTAAGAAACCTTTTTATGCAAACCTTTTTACAGAATGGAGGGAATAATGAAAAGAATGCTTATTATCACTCTTTCATTTATTTGCAGTTTTTCAATTCTGTTTTCTGCTGATACAAAATATTTAACAGCAGATCCTGGTGGATTTCAAAAATGTAAATTAACGAAATTATGGGAAACAAAAGCGGACTTGAGGGTTCCCGAATCTGTCCTATACCATCCATCTGAAGATATCCTCTATGTTTCGAATATTAATGGGAAACCCACAGAGAAAAACGGCAAGGGTTTTATCTCGAAAGTGTCCCTAAGTGGTGAGATATTGGAATTGAAGTGGGCAAGCGGGTTAAATGCACCTAAGGGTTCAGGGATCTATCGAGATAGACTTTATGTGACTGATATCGACGAGTTAGTAGAAATAGATTTAAAAACCGGAAGGACTCTGTCTATATATCCTGCTGTAGGTGCCGGGTTTTTAAATGATGTTACGATCGATAAAGATGGGAATGTATATGTTTCGGACATGTCTTCAACGAACAGCGTCATATATAAACTCGTTCAAAAGAAGATGATGGTGTGGCTGAAAGGCCCTGATGTCAGTAAACCAAATGGTCTCTATGCCGAGAAAAGCAAATTGATATTAGGCAACTCTGGTGACGGAACTTTAAAGGCAATAAGTTTAGTTACCAAAGAAATTAGCATTATTGCAAAGATTGGTTCCGGTATCGACGGGGTCCAGTCAGATGGGAAAGGAAATTATTTTATCTCAGATTGGAAAGGAAAGACATCTTATGTCACATCCTCCGGTCAAGTGACCGTTATTATCGATACAACAAATCAAAAGATAAATTCCGCTGATATTGAATATATCGAAAGCAAACAAATCTTACTTATACCCACATTTTTTGATAATCGAGTTTTAGCGTATCAGGTTGAAGAGGGTTAGGAGGCAGAAATTCCAACGTTATGAAATGTCCCGACCTATACTTAATTTGACAGAATAGAAAGAAAACTCACGACTTCATTTGACAATTTGGTTCTGATATTCAAAAACACAACCATCAATTTTATATAAAGAAAAAGGATACATAGCAGTTATCACATATCAAAAAGTGATCGAGAAGATGTTCAGATCTTCCGTTGATTTTAGAACACACTGCACGAATGCCCCTTCAGTCCTTCTGTCGAGAAGATCGCTTTCTTCCCTAAAGCAGGAGAGTCTTGCCATAACCTCAATTCAACGTCATTTAGTTCCGATTACATATATCGCATAATGTTTAATCTAAGGTTGTTATTTTAATAAGGTAGTCCAATTTGGATTCAATGTAACCCATAGCCTCAGACAACGTATTTTTATCAACCAGATCAAGACCAAAATGGCACGCCAAATAGCAAAAAGCAAATGCCATTTGGGGAATTTCAAAAAGATTATCCACGGAATCTTTCGTTGCTACAAAACTCGATAAAGCGGCATCGGTTGCCATTTTCAGATTGTCTTCCGTAGTTTTTATGCCTCTGAATTTCAGGCATAAAGATGGAGCCAGATGGAAAAACTCCCTTTCTTCGATCTTATTTCCCGTTAATGCACCAAATTGCATAGTTTCAATGGCATCAAGATAGGCTTTAGCAATTTCTTCAAGCCATGCTTCTGGAGTCTTTGGGGTTTTAATAATATCTTTCATAACTGTATCTATAATCTAAAACTATTATGTTATCAAGATCGTTCAAAAATGGACTTTAAAGGAGCTGGGAGGCATGAATGCCTTCAGAAATAATCGGGTTTGCCCTTTTTTAGTGACTCCAAAAACTCCCGAAACTTTCTTGGATCAATATGTGCATTTTATGGCAGTAAAACACACAACTATTTGTCCGGGATCTATCTCTGGTTTTTTTAGATATCGGCGTTTAAAATTTCTTCTAAATTCGCTTTGCTGATAGGCTTTTGATAAATCCCATCGAAGCCCGCATCCTTTAATTCATTTATGTCAAAATTATGAAGATAGCCGGACAATGCATATATCTTTAAATCAGGATTTAAGATTTTCACCCTACGGCAAAAGTTTAAGCCATTTAACCAGGGCATTCTCAGACCCGTAATAATCAATGAAAAGTGTTCTCCATATCGCAAGATATATTCGGCCTCTTCTGCACTATCAACCGTAACAGCCATATGACCAAGTTTCCCCAACAATTCTTTCATTAATTTCCGTTGGCTTAACTGATCATCAACAACAAGGATTTTTTTAGTTCTCATATCAACAATCCACACAGGGAGTTCAATGCCGGTATCGTTATTTTCGGAAACTCAGGATGATCAAATAAGAATAAACGATATCCTGGAACCGGTCTCCATTTTTTAAATTCCATTCAATTATATGAAACGAGAATTATACGCCGTATAAGGTTTTAATAACGCTTATTAATTTCAATTTCTTACTTTCCCAATTTTCGCAAGTATTATCGGGCGTTATAGCGGGAAATTCGTTATGAAACTCGCAATACGGCGAATATTCAAGCGTTACATGATCTTCAAGAAACTTATTGGTGATGGGAGCAGGAGCGTAATACCAGCAATTGTGACAAATCTTATTTTCCACAATTCTTTTTCCTCCTACTTTATTGATTATATAATTTAGTTTTTAAAATTTATGGTGGATAATTTAACTTGCCTGATTATTCGAGATTTCTTCTGAAAACACATTAATGCTGCCCTGTTTATGAAAAATGCATGCACATTTTGAAGAGTTTCTCCATCTAAAAATCGAATAGTTCATGAACCGGTTCGTTTTACACATACTAACGAATCCCTATTCGGGGAATTAGAGTATTTTGTTTTGTCTGAAAAATTTTAAAGTCGTGTAGCTTAAGTCTTGAAGATTATGCAGGAGGGGCACGGATAAGAAATTTACATGTTAAAATACGTGGCGTGATTAAATTTTTATCTATTATAATTGTAGAAATAAATCGGGCGGTTAAAAGGACTTGATATATATCACAAGTTGAAAAATCTGAATTATCATCAACAGTATCAAAAATAAGAGAATCATCTTGAAAGATCCTATTTTCACGATGATGATAATTAACAAAAAGAATAGAAACAAGAAAGATAAAGACAAAAAAAATAGATAACCGCTTCAACTGCAATAAATTCCTCTTCTAAAAAGGAGGTAACTAATATTTTGTAAATTCTCTTAATCTTTAAAATGCATGCATAAATCATTAAAATTCATACGGTTAGATCGTTTTAATCAATTTCAATCAGTTCAGCAAATTGAAATAGGATTGGTCTAAGATATTGTAAAACAATCACCCTGCTGAAATGATTAGAATCCAAACGGGATAAACCATGTCCTATCGGGAGCAATGCATAAAGATTTTGAGGGAGTTTTCCATGGTGATAACCTCTGAATAAAGATTAACTGATTGAAGTGACAAATCAAAAAACAATCAAATAGACTATGGGATGCCAATCAAGAATGAAATCAGCAGAACAATATAAGTTACCACCGGGAATTGATTTACAATAGACGACCGATTTCAAGTGAGAATATAATTAAATTTGCTATATTAAAACCTTAATAATAGCAATAAAAAAATTAGAATCATCTCCAAAAGAGTTGGTGATTCTAAAAGGATTCAAGGATTCCAGGTGACCTGATCTATTGAGACTACCTTATAAAAATCAGGCTTGTCAAAACCTTTGATCTTGCCATAACCTCAATTCAACGTCATTTAGTTCCGATTACATATATCGCATAAGTCCACACCAAAGTCAAAAAGGCAAACCCTGTAAAATGGATTTGCCCTTGTTGAAAAACGATATCGCAAAAATTTTGAAGCTCTTATATTTACATTTTCATAGCAGAAAGCGCAACTGCAGACTTTAGAACTGGGATTGATGATAGCTCAGGTTTTGGTGACCCTTAATTATAGCAAGTACGTTGGAGTTAACACACGAATCGAAACAAGTCTGATTCGTGCGCTCTCCATTACTGATCTGGAATTTGTTTCTTTCACGGATATCATTTTACGAAGCAGAATATTTAGATGGTATAGACCCGGTGATCGATAGCAGTAATCAAAAGTGTGGATAATAAAAAAGGCAGAGCCAATTAAGGCGATCCGATCGCTTAACGTGTTGAAGGATTTCTTTAATCTATTGATTTTTAGGCAAAACAGAAAAAAATCTGTCGGCAGAATATCTTTTTGCAAATCCTCAACTTTATTGCATGTGGAAACAATATGTTAAGGAGTTTCGTCAACACTTTTAGTAACCGGCTCGCCATTGCTGACCCTGCCCATTTAAAATATATTCATTATTATACTGTTCTTGGTTTTAGTCTTCTATCAAATCCGCTTCTGCGGTCTTTGCCAGATCTTCTTTCAGGGATATGAATATCATAAGAGAACTGGCGTCGATCTATCCCTGAGCGCCTACCCCCATTATCGTGTAGTACCTTGAGCATGGCAGACTAACTTTTGAACGTCTTGCGTCCTATGAGCGAAAGAAAGATCAATCCGACGCCTAAAAGGAGCAGTTTAAATGGTTCTATTAATCGAGAAGGATTATTT
>JBARSG010000313.1:0-7219 GCA_049644625.1 Desulfobacterales bacterium
GGATACTTATTACCATTGGATGCCTGGCAAGAAAAAATCAGAGGTTGACGGTCTTGATGATTTGATACACCCAAACGCACCCTATATGCACCCAAACACAGCAAATTCAATATAACCTACCGAAATCATTAGCCTGTATTACAATGTATTAAATTAATTGTCAAAGCGATTTATTACCAAGAGATGTGTTGGGATCTTGATGCATAATGATTCGCGAAAACCGCAGGTATGCTCGTGGATATGTCGAGGATTTTCGCGGATCCTTGATACGCAGGAGATCGGTGCAAATTGAGTAAAAAATCGCTCAATGAAAACAAAGGAACATACTACCTTGTAAAATTTAAGTTTTCATGTTATAAGTTTATTGTTCCCAGATGCATAAGGAACCGTCCGTTTTTTAGGATAAAAAATAAATAATGAAGGAAAAATTAGTCTATGTCAGAAAAACATCCTGAATGTCCTCTGTATAATCCCTTAAACTGCAAAGAATATTATAATCCCAAACTCTGTGCATTTGTAAAGAAAGACAAAATCTGTCTTAAAAAAAAGAAAACAAAAAACAAAGCAAAACAAAAATAGATGGTTTTGCTAATTTAAGTAAGCAATCCTGTCGCCGTCAGTCCGAATATTTCATAAAGAATATCAAACAAATTAAAAAATACGACAAATCAGACTTGTGAATTATATGAAATAAAAAGGAAGATGATAACAGCAGAGAATATATACCAAAGGCTCAAAACTGAAGACGGAGAGGAATAATGTGTTTTAAAAAATATTGACGATAAAAAAAGTGAGTTATCTATGCATGACCTGATGTAGCTAAAAGCATGGCCGGATCTACTCCTACTTTTTTCATAGCCTCCTCCCATCTTGTTTCAATCGGTATATCAAATATAATCTCTTCAAACACAGGGGATGTCAGCCAGGCATTTTGCTTGATTTCTGATTCCAACTGCCCCGGGCCCCAGCCTGCACATCCTAATGCGATAATAAAAGATTTCGGCCCTCTTCCCATTGCAATCGCTTCTAAGATATCTCTGGTGTTGCTCATTGCCAGAGTAGAAGTAATCATAAAACAACCCTCCCAGCCAAATGGGGGCGTATGAAGAACAAATATTTCACCCATATGAACCGGCCCGCCAATATGGATTGGAATCAATTCTGAGGCAGAGGTAGATTCTATGCTAAGTTCATTAAAAATATCCTTGCCGGACAGTGAAGGATGAACCCTGTTTATAACAACTCCCACAGCTCCTGCCGGAGTATATTCGCAAATACAGGTAACGGTTTGATAAAAATTCTGATCAAGCAATAACGGCATAGCCATTAAAAACTGTCCTTTAAAAGAAACCGGGGAACTATTCTCCATATTTTGCTCCATGGAATTTTTTATATTACGTATCAAAGCCTATTACAGAATACTTTTGTCTCCGGTTCTTGTCAAGAATACACGTTAGTTCGCTTGGCTCCGCCTGCTATTACAATCTCGCCCGTGAGCCAAGAAAGGCAAGGCAACCAAGGCCAAAGTTTATTGCAAATAACTTATCTATATTACAACAGGTTGTAAAATTTTCAAGACGTCAAATTATACTCTTTTCCTCTGTCAAATAACAATTACCCCTTGCCCAGGATATCCCTAATTTTTCTGGACAGTTGTTCCACATTGAATGGTTTCTGAATAAAGCCGTTGCACCCGCGGTTCATTATTTCAGAAGCCTGTCCATTTATACTGTATCCACTGGAAAGAAGAACCTTAATTTCAGGGTTTATTTCTTTGAGCCTGTCATAGGTCTCCCCACCCCCCATGTCAGGCATGATCACGTCCAGAATGACGATATTAATTTTATTTTTATTTGCCCGATAGATCTCAATCGCTTCTTTTCCACTTCTGGCCGTTAATGCCCGATAGCCCAATCTTTCCAGAATCTGTCCTCCAACATCAATTACAATGTCTTCATCATCTATTAGAAGAATGGTTTCAGATCCCTTTAAGGCCTTCTGGTTCAAATGTTCTTTTCGTACAACCTTCTTTGATGACACAGGCAAGTAAACGTCAAATGTGGATCCTTGTCCGATCACACTATGAGCGTTGATAATACCCCCATGATTCTTAATTATGCCGTAAGCAGAAGCAAGACCAAGTCCGGTTCCCCTGCTCCTGTCCTTTGTGGTAAAAAATGGATCAAATATCCTTTTTAGGGTATTTTCATCCATACCCACTCCCGTATCTTTAACCGATATCTTAACATAATTGCCGCTTTTAGCAGAGAAATGCCTGACATGGTCTTCATTAAGCGTGACGTTATTTGTTTGAAGATATAACTCTCCGCCACCAGGCATAGCCTGTCCGGAATTAACGTAGAGATTTAACAATACCTGTTCAATTTGATTCGGATCTACCTCTACAGACCAAATTTCTTTTTGATATTTTCTATGAATTCTGATCTCCTTTTTGGTTCTGTTGAACATCTCGGAACTTTTATTGAGCAGATCATTAATGTCAACCGGTTTGACCTCGTATTTTCCTCCTTTGGCAAATCCCAGAAGCTGTTTGGTAAGATCTGCTCCACTTTGGACATATTTTTCGATGTTGTTTAGTTTCGTATAGTATGGATGGCTGGAATCAAAATCAAGAGATATGAGAGACAGATTCCCCAGAATACCCATAAGCAGGTTGTTATAATCGTGGGCTATCCCGCCGGCCAGGGTCCCAATTGCCTCCATTTTCTGGGATTGCTGGATCTGAGCTTCTAACCTCTTCTGTTCACTGATGTCTCGTAAATTTACCACACTTCCTGCGGGATTTCCGTCACGATCATTATATATGGCTCCACTTATGCTGACAGGGACAATATCACCTGCTTTAGTGTATCGGCGGGTTTCAATTCCTGAAACATCTTCTCCAGCCAGCACTTTTTCTGTCATTATCTTTGTTGTAGGCCAATCCTCTTCGGGTACAAACATATCCATTTTTTTACCCAAACGTTCTTCCAGGCTCCACCCAAAAACCCTTGTGAATGTTGGGTTCAAATAGGTTACCCTCCCCTCCATGTCATAAACAATAACAGAGTCTGGATTTGCTTCAAGAACTGTGCGATATCTATTCTCACTCTCGCGGAGCGCCTCTTCAGTCTTTTTGCGGATGGCAATCTCTTCTTGTCCTTTTTGATACAACCGTGCGTTCTCAATAGCAATCGCAGCAGACCCGGCCAGCGTTTCAAGTAACGTCAGGTCTGTTTCGTCAAAGCGCCCTGCTTCCATATCCACCACCTGAACCACTCCGATCACATCTCCTTTGATCCGTAACGGAACAGTCAGAACCGAATGCATATCCCGTCCTATGCTGAGGTCAACCTCTTTATAGTGGCGCTCATCTGTATACGTGTCTTGTGAAATCAAGCTTTCGTCATGGTCGGCCACCCAGCCGGCTAAACCTTCACCGGGTGCCAGGCGCCAGCCGCGTAAAGTTTCTCCATAAGCACCGGTTGCTTGCCGGCATACCAGATCGCCGGTCTCTGCATCAGTTAACCATATAGAGCTGCCCACAATATCCATCAACCGACGAACCTCTTCCAGAACCGTGACGAGGACCTGATCCAGATTCAGGCTGGAATTAAGCGCCTGGCTTGCCTGGTTGTGCAATTTCAGTTCAAGCTCACGTAAGCGCATCATCTCCTCTGCCCGTTCTTGCTCTGTTACATCATTAAGAATAATGATGTGTGTAAGCCCGTCATTATTTACAGACAAAATTTTTAACTTAACCCGATACTCGTTCAGACTCATAGAAGAATCGCTTGTCAGGATTTTTGGTTGTTTACCTGTTTCTCTCAAAAGTCTAAGCACTCTTTGACAGTCATCTCCGGCAAACAGTTCGACTAAATTGGAACCTAACAACTTTTCCTCAGAAAGATTAAAAAAGGAAAGGGCCGTTGCATTAGCATAAATGATTCTTCCATCAAAAGTAATTTCTATAACGCCTTCTGATATTTTTTCTAATACAATATTAAGATGTTTTTCCACCGTCGGCCATTCTCCCGCCGTCTTTTTCATACCATGTAACCTCGTGTAATAGTATGCATTATTAATTCAAGACATTCAAGATGTTTTTTTCTCATATATTTCAACAAGATATTACTGTCTTGTCATTCATTGTTATTTATCTGTTTGAGGGGTCGGGGAGTTTTTTTAATTCATCCGCCTGCTTTATTTGAGAGTTTTAAAAAAACTCCCCGGTCCCTCATCTATTTATATTTAAAACAATCGTTAGACATTTGCAGTTTAGTTTAATATAAATAAAAAAATGCCGTTTTTAAACCATTTAACTTCGATGAGTTGTAGAAGTTCCGAGACGTATAATTATGCGTGCAGTAGTACAAAGAGTAAAATCAAGTTCTGTAATCGTAGAGGGCAGGGTTGTTGCTGAAATTGGTGACGGGCTTCTGGTATTGATAGGTGTTTCAAAACCAGACAAATCCGATGATGCCGATTATCTTGCGGAAAAAATTGTAAACCTGAGAATCTTTGAAGATGAAAACAGTAAGCTGAACCGTTCGTTACTCGCAACCGGTGGGCAAATGCTGGTTGTCTCCCAATTTACCTTGCTGGGTAACTGTAATAAAGGTCGGCGACCGTCGTTTGTCCATGCCGCCGGGCAGGACCAGGCTGTCAAACTGTACGAACGATTTATCGAGCAGGTTCGGGAAAAAGGTGTTTCTGTAAAAACCGGCCGTTTCCGAGCCATGATGGAGGTATTTTTGATCAATGACGGGCCGGTAACGCTCATTGTGGAAAGTAAATAGACCGAATTTCTCATGATGAACTTTACCTATTTTATAATAACATTACAATATCATAAGAAATGCGGAATAGCGAACAAAGATCAGCCCATGGATTTCACATCAAAAACCGGTAATCCTTTCAACTCTTTTATATTTCTTTTTCTGATTCTTTTTTGCTTTTTTCAATCTGTATTGACAAAAAATCTTTATGCCCGACAGCTCGATGAGTTAAAGCATCTTGTGGGAAATCATGATGCAATTTTAATTGTAAATCCGCAAGGCCGAATTGTTTTTTCAAAAAATGCCGATAGTCAACTTGTTCCAGCCTCTATCCTGAAAATTTTTACCGCTCTTGTCGCCCTCCATTATCTTGGGCCGGAATACAGATTTTCCACAGAGTTCTACCAGGATCAATATTCTAATCTCAAAATAAAAGGATATGGTGATCCTCTTCTCGTTTCGGAAACACTCATGGAAATTGTTAACAACCTCATACCCGGGCTTAACGCTAAATCAAAAATTATTAACGATCTGGTATTGGATGATTCATATTTCAATGCCCCTGTCTTAATTCCCGGAGTCGCATCTTCTTACGAACCCTACGATGCACCCAACGGAGCTTTATGTGTCAATTTTAACACGGTTAACTTCAGACGAGACAAAAATGGAGCCTATGTCAGTGCCGAAACCCAGACCCCTCTTTTGCCGTTTGTATTATCAAGAATAACCGCATCTGCCATGGACCGAGGAAGGATTATACTTTCCCACCAAAAAAATGAAATTACACTCTATGTCGGTCATCTTTTTTTATATTTCCTGAAAAAACAAGGAATAAAATCAAACGGAAGAATTCGGGTGGGACGGGTTGAAAAATGCGACACACTCATTTTTAGATACTTTTCCAGGTTCTCATTTATACAGGTCGTATCAAAGCTTCTTGAATATTCCAATAACTTTATCGCCAACCAGTTGCTTATTGCCGCAGGAGCAAAGGGTTACGATCCTCCCGGAACCCTGGAAAAAGGTATTCGCGCAGCATTAACTTACGCAAAAAACAATCTCAAAATCGACAATATAACCGTTGTAGAAGGTTCCGGAATATCCCGAAGAAATCGGATTTCAGCAAAAAGCCTTTACAAGATTCTTAAAGTATTTGAACCGTACCATTCTCTTATGAGCCGGGTGGGCAAAACGTTTTACAAGACCGGGACCCTTAAGGGCATCAATACAAGGGCCGGCTATATTGAAAATGCCAAAGGGGAGTTGTATTGTTTTGTGGTGTTGCTAAATACTCCGGGAAAGTCGATCAAACCGATTATGGATATACTTTTGCACAACCTGGATTAAAGACGTGGACGCTGCCCGTTTGTAATAGAGGCATAAGCGCTGTGGTTGTGAATGGATTCGAAATTTTCAGCACTCACGGAAAACCAGGTGATGTTACTGTCCTTTTTCAATTTTGCAGCGATATCCCGCACAATATCCTCGACAAACCTCGGGTTTTCATACCCCTTTTCAGTCACATACTTTTCATCGGCCCGTTTCAGGATGGAATATACTTCGCATGAAGCGGATTTCTCCACCAGTTCGATCATATCTTCGATCCAGATAAATTTTTTAAATCGTGTGCTTAGCCGGACATTTCCGCGCTGATTATGAGCGCCTGCATCACTGATCTCCTTCGAACAGGGACAAACAGAAGAGATGGGAACAACAACGACGAGTTCAATGTCGGTTTTACCCTCCGAATTGATAGACCCTAAAATACTGCATGAATAGTCCATCAAGCCGACAGTTTTAGTAATCGGAGATTCTTTTTTAATAAAATAGGGAAACGTCACCTCAATATTTGCCGATGCTGCATTTAAATATTTTTTCATCTCCTCAAGGATTCCGGAAATTTTTTTTAGTGCAACCTCCGGGTGGAACATGTGTAGTATTTCCACAAATCGGCTCATATGGGTACCCTTGTATTCATGGGGCAAATCAACATACATGCATATCGAAGCTACCGTGTGTTGAATTCTGTTTTTCCGGTCCAGTACCGTTATGGGATATTTAAGATCCTTTATGCCGACCTTATCGATAGGTATGTTGCGATTATCATGCTGATTCTGAATATCTTTCATATGAGTAAATATTCTTTTTTTACATGGCTCATGGCCTTGAAAATATTTCCTTTTACTTTCCTATTGCTTCTGTAAAGCTGTTTCAAAAACGTTTTTATCTCCTGTCGTTTCGAAACTTTTGAGGTTGGGCATGAATTAACGAAAGTCGGGTAACCCTTTTCTCGTGCAAAACGTCTTATAACATCCTCGTCAACAAAGGATAGAGGTCTTATTAATGTGAACCTTTCCTGGAAAAAAGACTGGGAGGGAACCATAGTGCTTATCTCTCCGGCATAGCATATATTCAAAAACAGGGTTTCGATGATATCATCC
>JBARSG010000314.1:0-3692 GCA_049644625.1 Desulfobacterales bacterium
ATAATGATGTATCCTCTATTTCTGCATGAGACCAAAGCGGCCGTTATTAATATAAATGAAAATGCATGAATAAATGAAGGAAGATTGTTGCCGATAGAACCGAAAATAATCGGAAGGGTTTTAAATAGACTGATATTAAAAGGACTGCTGAAAACAAAATAGGTCTGATCCGGAGAACGATCAACAAGATATACCAAAGTCCCGATAATCAAACTGCTCATACCGATCAAAATTTGGCGTTTATTTATAGAGCATGGAAAATTTTTATAATTTTCTTTCATCTTCATTTTCGGAAACTGTGATTGGGCTTATAATGATAAATTGTTTAAAAACTCTCATTTTTTTATCTCCTGGAAAGGGCATTCAAAACATCCATAGAACCGGTATGACCATCCAAGGAACTCTTATTACATTCAGTTTTTCCCTGAAGGTGCGAATCGAGCAGCACATGAGTTTGTTACCCCAAAATATCGAGACAGATCCGCACCGCAATAGTCTATCCCCCCGACTTCAGCATCCTTCAACCTATCCTTTTTTCTAACCGCACGCATCCTATCATGTAGTCGTTCAGCTTGTAGGCAAAAAGCTTCCAGCTTTGCAGTTATAAGTTGAGGAAAGGGCGAACCGTCGCTTTCGATTGCCAGAAAGGGGAGATCTACCATTTCCGATAGGATAACCCGAAGCGACTCATTCTTTGGATCGGTTGCCAACTTCTTTTCGCTGACCATGGCCTGGTTAAGAATGGCCTCAGACAGACGATTGGGCATGCAGCCAAATGGACCGATGGCGATCACGCCGCATGCGTGTGACGCTATCTCTGCAAGAGAGCTTCCCACTGTCAGGATTGCTTCGCCGGTCAGGTTTGGTGATATATATGGAATGGCGTTATTCACTATTGCTTTGACGTCGAGTGGCTCTATATGAACAATACCTGTTTTTGAAAGTATCGACTTGATACGCTTTTCGCGCCGGGCCATGAATTTCTTTCTGACAATGAACGCCAGCTTCTCCATTTTTGTCATCTTGCAATCGACAAGCCCTTTGTCCACTAAATAGTCTGAATAGAGTATCCATTCGGCTATGGGTGAACAGATGGTGGCAAACCCTTTTTGGGCAAGGCGCTCGGTCAGATACCGGCGGGATAGAGCATCCCGGCGGACGAATATTTCTCCTACCAGGGCGATGGTGGGCACCTCTTCTGGTGAACGCTTCATGGGAATCCGTCTTATCCGTTCAGCTGATTTGCCAAGTTGTGTTTCAATTTGGGAGAAATCCCCTTTTCGGATTTCGCCCAGTATCAACCCCATCTCTTTATTAAATATTCTGATTGCTGCTTCGGTGTCTTCTGCATTGGCCAGTAACATGGATCGAATATCTTCCAGGACATCGGAAATAACGATCCCACTCCATAATCTTAGCTGAAAATCATTGCCCAAACCTAAATAGGAATTTTCTGATGTTAGCGCAAACAGGGCTACATTCGTTATCTCCAATCTTTTCACCAGATCTTCCATAAAGATGTGGTACTGACCAAATCTACATGGCCCGGAACTTGTGGGCATGAAGTAAACCAGAATCTCGTCTTCTCGTTTTTTGTTTTGAATATAGTTAAGCAAAATTCCCGCAGTGAGTATCAGGGGCAGACACTCTTTACAGGAGGTGTTTGCACGCCCCAATTTCAATACCGTCTCATCCGACGGTGGATTCGCTACTACGTTGAAGCCTTTTCCACGAAATACAGCTGCCAGCGCTTCTGTGCCAATCCTGCCCATAGAAGGAACCAGAAGGGTTACTCGTGGATCGGTCATGGGAATCGACTCGCCCGAGGACGTGATAACTCTGGCCATACCGTTTTCCAGTATTGTCCGTGCAGGAAGGAAAGTTTGCTTTTTTTTGGCAAGTCTTTTTTCTGCCACCAGTTTTCGGTATGCGGTAACGATGTCAAGAAACGCTTCAATTCGGGTTTCCAGACCCGCGTCGGCCGTATGACTGTCCAGCTCAAGGGTCAGGGAAGGTTTAGGACCCATGATATCTCTGAAATATCCGATGATAAACGAATCCGGGCCGCAGGAAAAGTTAGTTATAAAAGTGCCGAAAAGTTGGGGATGCCGTTTAACTATCCTGGCGGCCTGAAGGATACGCTGGCCCATTCCCCAGTACATATGGCGCTTTGATTTTTCATTATCAAACAGGAGAAAATCGAACGGTATGGCCAGGATGCCTCTGGATGCTAGTTTATGAGGAATACCCATGTGGGCTTCTTCAACAAATCCGTTGTAAGGCCGGGCGAAAATCACCACCGCGGTCTTATCCGGGTCGGCTTCCAGTTCCTTTAGAGCCTTTTTCCCGATCTCCCTCATTTCGGCCATGCATTTAATCTGCTGCTCGAGTGCTTTCCTGAATGCCTTATCCGCCTCTTTCTTTTTCATTCCCATCTGCATGGCGGTTTCAATCAGAGGTTTTTTGGCCGATTCCAGTCCTTTTGTCAGGTCAAGAAGCGGCGTTAAAACTTTTGTTCCTTTAAGTTCGTTTAGTTTTTCGCAGAATGTGGCTTTAAGATAGAAAGTTTCCCCCTGAACAAAAGGACATACCTGGGAACTGGAATTTCCATCTGAAACAGGAAGTGCTTTAAAATGAGGCAGAAAAATGTATTCCGGAGGATGTTCCATTTCAAGAAGCGAATGAAAAAAACCGTGTGAAAGTTCCGCCGGATAACAAAACGCGGCGTTTCTTTGGTCAATTCCTTCCTGAGAGCAAGAATCGGGCACAACCGGTTCAAATCCCAGTTCGCTGAAAAATGTCGAATAAAGAGGATAGTAAGTGTTCACCAAGAAACTCCGGTTAATCCCTATTTTTCCTCGATATTTTTTGATGTTGCCTTTGGGTAAGTTTTGACCGGACTCTGGGGCAAGCTTTGCGCCGTATTTTTCGAAAACAAGATGCTGCCGGACCCGAATCAAATCCAGGTTTTGAACATTGTATGTTATGTTGTGCCGTAAATTGTAGTACCGGTTACAGGCGCCGCCGAATGGGTATTTGGTTCCCTCGAGTTCTATCATGGCAATTTCACACCGCCGGTCACACTTTTCTTTGCCGCCTTTGCAGGTAAATGATTTGCCGTAGGTGACCTCTCTATCCGAAAGAACCTTCAGGTCGAAGCGACTTTTTTCTATCAACCCCATTTCAATTCGCTTTTTTACCTCAAGGGCCACCCCAAAAGCACCCATGAGACCGGGCTCCGGAGGAACGATGATGGGTTTGCCTACAAGGGATGCCATGGCCAGCGGGATCGCCCGGTTGTAACAGACGCCCCCTTGCATGAAAACCTTCTTCCCTACCGGCCGGTTCCCTTTGACCCGGTTCGAGTAGTTCATGCAGATGGAATAGACCAGTCCGGCCACAATATCCTCGTGCTTAACGCCCTCATGGATGGCATTTTTTATGTCAGAGGCGATGAATGCGGCACACTGGTCATTGAAGTTGGGCGGATGATGTCCTTTGAGTGCGATATCTGCAATATCTTCCATTGCCACACCCAGGGTCTCAAATGCGGATTCTTCCAAAAACGACCCGGTACCGGCGGAACACGCCTCGTTCATGGCATAATCCGAAGCCACCCCATTGGTGATGTAAGTGTATTTGGCGTCCTGTCCGCCGATTTCAAAGATAGTGTCCACCTGTGGATCAAAATA